>NZ_DKSP01000138.1:0-15031 GCF_002472745.1 Sphingobacterium sp. UBA7253
AAGAAATCCTAATGCGGAAGTGGCGTAATTGGTAGCCGCACCAGACTTAGGATCTGGCGCCGCAAGGCGTGGGGGTTCGAGTCCCTTCTTCCGCACTTGATGTCCTCCCGAACTTAAAACCTCGGGAGGATTTTTTTATGAATGCGATATAGCTAAAAAGAGTATGAATATTTCACACGAGAATGTAGATGCAATCAATGCGGTAGTCAACGTCGCATTAGCACCTGAAGATTATAATCCTCAAGTCGACAAAGAGATTAAAGCGCAAGCTAAAAAAGCAAAATTACCAGGGTTCCGTCCAGGTCAAGTTCCAGTGGGACATATCAGACGTACTTATGGTAAATCTATTTTATTTGATGAGATCAATAAATTAGTGAATGAGAAAATCACCAATTATATTGCTGAAAATAAATTAGAAGTTTTAGGTCAACCACTTCCTTTGGAAGATGATGCACAATACAGCTGGGATTATAAAGACAATTTCAACTTCAAATATGAAATTGGTCTTGCTCCTGCTTTTGAATTACCTTTTACCGCTGAGACTGAATTTACTTCATACGAAATCAAAGCTGATGAAGAGACATTGGCAGATCGTATCAAGAACTTGCGTCGTAGCTATGGAAAAATGACTAATCCAGAAGTATCTGAAGAAGGTGATGTATTGTATGCAACATTGAAACAAGATAAAGAAGAAGGTCTAGAAAAAACAACTTCTATCCGTACAGATATCGTAGAAGATGCTAAGATCAAAAAATCATTAGTTGGTCTTAAAAAAGACGATGTTGTTAAGATTGATGTTAAAAAAGCATTCAAAACTGAAGATTTAGCACGTATCTTAGGGATCACTGAGGAAGAAGCAACTGCTTTAGACGTCACTAAATTTGAATTGACTGTTAAGAATATAAACCGCTTAGAAGAAGCTGATCTTAACCAAGAATTTTTCGATAAATTATTCGCAGAAGGTGAAGTAACAGAAGAAGCTCAATTCACAGAAAAAGTGAAAGAAGAAGTTGAGAATTTATTCAAACAAAATTCAGATCAAAGATTACGTAATGATATGTATACTTTTGGTATGGAGAAGGTTGATGTATCTTTCCCTGAAGAATTCTTGAAAAGATGGTTGAAAGCAACTAACCCAAGCATTTCTGAAGAAGAATTGAACGAAGGTTTTGCTGATTTCTTGAATAACTTGAAATGGACAATCATCGAAAATCGCGTTGTTACTGAAAATGGTCTGGAAGTTAAATATGATGAAGTTATCAATTTAGCAAAAGAACGTATCTACGCGCAAATTAAGATGTACAACATCAACGAAGAGCCTTCTGATGAGCAGTTGAACCAATTTGCAATTCAATTGTTGCAAGACAGAGAACAAGGTAATCGTTTGTTCGAAGAAGCTAAAGCTTTAAAAGTATTTGATCACTTGAAAGGTTTAGTGAAATTGAATGCTAATGACATTGAATACAAAGAATTCGAAAAATTAGCGTAAGCGATTTTTTAAATAAAAAGAAAGTCCCTCCGATCTATTTGGAGGGACTTTTTTATTTTCAGTGCAGCGCGTCGCGTGGTAGCAGCTTAGACGCTATTCGTCTTGTTGTTCAGATCATCCACAGATCGCCTTTGTAGACCGTTATATGGAGCTGAAATACAAAATCTGCTCAAAAGCCGATGAAGGAACCAAATGAAAGCTCAAAGATAAAGCTACTATCCAAACAAGTTTTAGAATTGCAGAAAGCCTTGGAGAAGGCCAACCTAAAAATAAATGGATTAGAAACGTTAATCCAGGTTAGCGAAGAAGAACTTAAAATCAAAATAAGAAAAAAGCCTGGTGCCAAACAGTCAAAAGAATGAGGCAGAGCTATCCCTATGTAAGTCTAGGGGATCTCTGTGCACTGTTTGGCGTAACGCGACAAGCTTATTACGACGCTATCCGACATGCTGAAAAAGCTACTATTGCTAATATGGTTGTGCTGACGCTGGTGAAAGAAATACGGACTCAGATGCCAATGTTGGGAACAAGAAAACTAATGTACGTGCTGGAACCAAAGTTAGTTGAACATGGTATTAAAATGGGGCGGGATCAACTTTTTGATTTACTTCGGTTCCATGGCCTGTTAATCAGACGTCGCAAGCGTATCGCACGTACAACAGATTCCAACCATGTTTTTAGAAGGTATCCAAACCTCATAAAGGAACTAATGATAACTGGCCCCGAGCAGCTGTGGGTAAGCGATATCACATATATTAGGACTTTGCATGGGTTTAGTTATCTCAGCTTGATTACGGATGCCTACTCAAGAATGATTGTCGGCTATTCATTGTATCCGACGTTAGAGGCGATTGGTTGCTTAAAGGCATTGGAAATGGCGATAACAGGTTGGAAGCATTTATCTCCGTTTTATCTCATCCATCATTCCGATCGAGGTATCCAGTATTGTTGCAATGAATATACAGAAATGCTCCGGCGTTATGGCATTGCGATTAGTATGACGCAGAGCGGTAGTCCTTACGATAACGCTCTAGCTGAACGCGTTAACGGTATTCTTAAAAATGAATTCTATCCTAAACGAGTATACCAAAATCATAAGGATGCGGCTAAAAACATTGATAAGATTATTAAAGTTTACAATTTGCAGCGCCCGCATAGCAGTTTGGATTTCCAAACTCCCAAAAATGCACATTCTAAAACTGGTGAAATAAAAAAGAGATGGAAGCAATATCCTAGAAAACCGGTGGCCATAACAGCGGAAGTTTAAATCAATATTTTAGATGTGAAAAGTACTTTGTATAATTGTAAAGGATTTTCAGGATTACCAAAAAATGCTGTAAGATCTATTTAGGACTAATGGTTAAATCTGTAAAGTTTTTTCAGGACGAGACAGGAATCGAGACGGACTCCCAGAATAGTGGCAATGCGGTTGGAATAGGAGTTGGGCTGCTTGAATTGAAAGAGGTCTGCTTGAGTTGGAATGGTCCACTTGAGTTGAACGAGCTCAGCCAGAATTGAAAAAAGACCTGTTGAAATAGCCAAGGGTCTAAACGAAAACGTTAATTGACTTTGCTTTTCTTTGTTTCAGCAGGAGTTGTCGTAGTCGTCTTCTTGCCAAAAGGGAATAGCCTTTTCAAGAACTCCGAGAAGGTGTTGAATTCCTGCCGATAGAGCAATCCGAAAGCACTAATATATTCGCCGTCATTGGGGCTAAGAAGAAAGTTACGTGTATTTAGGCGATTGGAAGCACGTAGGACCAAGCGTCCATCTTTTCTTAAATAAAACATAGCCTCGGCATCGGTTGAGACCCGATCTGAAAATACATTCAAATCCGTTAGAGCCTGACTTCTACGGTCGGAGATACCTCCTGTCAAAACAAGCCTATCGTTGAACAAGCGAAGTGAGGCGGAGGCATCATTTAAGGATTTGATATTAATATCAAAGAAATTGATGTTAAGCGATTGGGCTATGATGTTGTTGATCTGGTTGAACGCTATTTCAGTTCCCGCAGATAACAAGGTATTGTTTACTTCTTTACCGAAGTCTGTCTGTGTGCCAGGTGTAAAACTTCGTCTCACGATTAGGCTAAGCGCTTGTTGATTGACATTGTTGGCATCTGAAAAGTATCCTTGTAGCTCATCCTTAACCCCGGGGTTTTGTGGAAAGTTGATATCAAACGTGATTTCCGGCTGACTTAACTGTCCTTTCAGGATCATGTCGGCCTGTGCCAATACGCGCTCGGGGTTTTCTTCCCGGCCTGCGGCATTATACAAAGGCGCTAAGCTTGTTCTTTGTTGGTAGATGGCATTGATATTAATATTCGCTTCGGTTGGGTTTCCTGCCCATCGCACTGTTCCGCCCTCTTTGAGATCAAAAATCTTATTGATGTAATCTTGGGCGGTGAAATTGAATTTTCCGCTGTTTATGATAAAATCCCCAAACATTTCAAAATCTCCCAATGAAGATATCCGCATGTTGAGATTGCTGTTTCCCCTTCCTGATAATTCGCCCATGCTGGAGAATAGATTTATTTCTGCATTCGGGTTGATCAAGAGGTCCATATTCATCGTCAGACCGTTGAAATCTCGTTTTTTAGCGCTTTTCTTCGTTTTGGTCGAGTCTTTCTCAATAAAGTAGATAAAGTCGGTATCTGAGATTGTACTGGCGCTATTGAAAGGGATATTGATAACTGTATTTTCTTCGGATTTAGCACGGATATTGATGTTCATGGCCGAAGTTAATCCTTTAAACTGAAAGGTGCCCGAAGCGTAAGCAGTGCCATAATATACATTATTGTCCTTTATAGTGGTATTTAATACCATAAAATTCTTCGTTTCTGCAGTTACATCGATATCTGGATCACTCAATTTGTTGAGATCTACAACGCCATCAATGGTTGCTACATTGTTTTTGGGATCGTATACTTTTAGCCCTGTCAGAAAAATTCGGTTATTGGTAACCGCAATTTCGTCAGAAAGGCGGTAGGGTGTTTTGAGGTAATTGATGACCATCGAAGCATTATCCAATTTTCCGGAACCTGTAATTTTGGGGTTCAGGATATCGCCTTCGATATCGAGGTCTGCATTGACCTTGCCCTGAATATTGGATACCAGGCTTCGTAAAAAGGGCTGGAAAACAAACACATCTGTGTTTACGAGTTTAGCTTTGAGATTAAGCTTATTGTTTTCACTTAAATGGTTATAGGAACCTTGTAACTGAATTAATTTATTTCCTTCCTCTATCTTGCTGTCTAGTTTTACCAGTTGATTCTCGGGGTCGTAGTTGGCACTTAGGGCTAGTGAGCCGATGGGAATATTGTTATAGAGGATAGGTGAAGTTTTTATATTGGCGACAATAAAGGGTGCTTTGAATACGGAATTAACTTCAATATTTCCGTTTAAATTTCCGGAGAGATTGATGCCATGGGGCTTAGTAATACCATTTAAAGATGTAAGATTAAAGTCCTGAAATTTGAGATTGATCTGATCACTGACTTCATTCGACAGGATACCATCGATGTGGACTTTTTGTTCGTCATGACTCAGTGTCAGTTTTTCAAAGTACCATTTTCCTTTCGATATTTTCAATTGTGCATCATTATTGACAAGCCATCGCTCTCTATTGATTAAGATATTCGATGGGTAGAAATTGATATAGGCAGGTTTGGCATGGGCAAAGCGTATGACGCCATTAAGATCCAGACTATTGCTTGCTTCAAGTTCCGACATTTTGATGTTAAATTGTAAACTGTCGTTTGCCAAGGTGTTTGAAATATTGACGTTTTTGATATAGGTACTGTCGGTAAAATTTATGCGATCGATGGAGGTCTGCAATTCCATATTCTTCAAATTGGCATTTTGATCGACAATCAGGTGAGTTAGCCGAATACCATTGTACTTGAATTCGGGTGCGTAAAAATTAAAACTAGCCGTTTGTTTTTCGCTTTCAAATTTTGCATTGAGCGTTGCTCCGCTGTCTAATGCGATATCCTTTCGAAAGAATGTTGCGATCGGCTTAAAAGAAGTGATATTAATATTCAGGTCAAAGTCCTGGCGATTAAAAATGTTGTTTTCAAACCCGATTGCGGGAGCGTAGCGCATGGCTAAAGCTTTAAAATAAGGAACAATTGTATTGAGGTCTATTCTTCCTTTGAGATCAATGTGTCCGATAGCTGACTGCAAGGTAAGGGAGCGTGCATTTTCATCTCCTTCGGCAAGGAAATTGATGTCGCGGATGACGAATTGGCCCTTAGAGGAAGTGAAATTGATACTGTCTGATTTAAATTCACCGGTAATATTATTGATGTTGTCCCCAATTAAACTGGTGTGGAATTTCGTGTTAATAATGTTGATGGAATCTCCCTGAAAGAAGTTGAGTTTTTTTAGATTAGCTTGTTGGATATCAGCATCCAGGTGATAGTTGGGTTTGACAGACCAATCGATATCTGTGGTAAACTGTAGTTTTAAATTTGGATCATATATTTGCCCTGAAGCAAGAATTAATTGTTTATCTGTATTTCCTTCAATTTGTATATGTTGATAACTGTAATTCTTGTAATTGAAATTACTGAGATCTCCTTTTATCTTTAGGCTCATTTTCTTAGGATCGGTACCTGTTCCGTCAACCTGTAAATTGAAGCCTGTTGCTCCCAGATCTTTTAATTTTGTTATCGTACCTACATCGAACTTTTTAGATTGAAAATTGCCCGCATATTTTATTTCCTTCTGGATATCCAGTAAGGCATCAGCCTCCACATTCCCGATCGCAGTCGTGAAAACTCCCTTTGTCTTAAATTTATTGTATAATCCATTTAGGCTGCCTTTGAATGAAAATTTGTCGAAGATCTGGACAATTTCAGGAAGTTTGAAATTTTTTAGATTTCCGAGATCTGTAATAACAGCATTTAAGTCTTTGTGCTCAGAAGAAATTGCTATACTGGGAACAATAAATTTAGTTTTGTCGATATCTGGTAGACCGATAATCTGAAGGTCACCTGCTAAACTCGTTTTTTTTCCGATTGTTAAATCGACCTGTGATGCGTTGATGGAAGATACAGTTCCTTCTAGATTTGCCCGCTTGATATTGACGTCAAATTTGACTTGGTGCATAGGCGAGGAAAAGAAAGCAATATCCTCAGAGTGAATACGGGAGTCCCGTGCACGAAGTTTTACATGAACTTTATTGATAAAGTCCGAAAAATCGTCAAAGCTGTTGTAGCTGAGTTTGATGTAATTTTTGAATGTAGAACGATTGGTGGCTAGCATAAGCTCACTGAGTTCGATGCTTGTATTGCTTACCTTCGTTTGGGCAAGAAGGCCTTTGATCTCTAAACCCTTCTTTTCGCGAAGATTGAATGTCTTGATGTTCGCTGAAATTTGATTAGAATCGATTTTTATCTTATCAAAATGGGCGTTAAGTTTGGAAATCCCTAAATCTCCAAAGTCGACCACTTTATTGTAATGTTTGCGTCTATGGTTAACATAGTTAAACGCATTGTTCTTAATAACAATTTCCTTTATATCGAAGATGATTTTTTTTGAACTTTTCTTTTTTTCTTTCTTAGGCGGGTTAAAATAACGAATTAAGAATGACATATTTGAGCTATCCTGGAATTGCTCAAAAGTAGCTTGGGTATCCTCAATGGTTAGTTTGTTGATCACAATCTTGTTCAGTTCAATGAACTGAGAAAGGTTGACGTTGGCTTCTAACCTTCCTGATTTTAATATTTCTTTTCCCTCTGGACTATAGAGTTGAAAATCTTCTACTACAATAGATTTAAAAGGTTTGAAATAGATGCTTTTGAGGTTTATTTTAGTGTTTAGTTCGTTGGATAAATAGTCTACAGCTTTTTGTGCAACATAATTTTGTACCGGTTTCAACTGTAGTGATAACGCCAATGCAAGCAGTATAATGAATATACTACCAAGGACTATTGACACTATTTTAATTATTTTTTTGATACTTTTGTATTAAAATTTATTACCTCAAGCTATGGCTATTATTTTAGGGATTGAATCCTCTTGTGATGAAACCTCCGCTTCTATCTGTATTAACGGTGAAATTCATTCAAATGTTATTGCAACTCAGGCAATCCACGCAAAATATGGTGGAGTGATTCCCGAGCTCGCTTCACGTGCTCATCAACAAAATATTATTCCAACAGTGGAAGAAGCCATTCGTCAAGCAAAAGTAAGCAAAAATCAAATAGATGCAGTGAGTTTTACGCGGGGACCCGGATTATTAGGTGCACTTTTGGTGGGAACATCTTTTGCAAAATCATTTGCACTTGCACAGAATATCCCTTTAATTGATATAAACCATATGCAGGCGCATATCCTGGCTCATTTTATTGAGGATCCGAAGCCTAGTTTTCCGTTTTTATGTCTTACTGTTTCTGGTGGTCATACGCAAATTGTGTTGGTGAAAGATTATTTTGAAATGGAACTTTTGGGAGAAACATTGGATGACGCGGCAGGGGAGGCTTTTGATAAAACAGCTAAAATCCTGAATCTTCCTTATCCCGGTGGACCGCTCATCGATAAATTTGCAAAAGAAGGTAATCCGGCAGCTTATCGGCTTCCTGAACCACAGATCCCTGGTTTAAATTTTAGCTTTTCAGGATTGAAGACCGCGATATTATATTTGGTCCAAGATCAATTGAAGCAGAACCCGGATTTTCTGACCCACAATATGGCCGACTTATGTGCTAGCGTGCAATCCCGTATTGTATCAATCCTGCTGAATAAATTAAAGAAAGCGGCAAAAGAGACAGGGGTAAAGGATATTGCCATTGCAGGTGGCGTTTCGGCTAATTCTGGCCTGAGACAGAGCTTAATTGAAATGGGGGAAAAATACAAATGGCGGGTCTTCATACCAAAATTTGAATACTGTACGGATAATGCAGCGATGATTGCCATTGCGGGCTATCATAAATTTCTAAAGAAAGATTTTGTAGGTCAGGACGTCGCTCCTATGGCTAGGATGCACCTGTAGCAACTATTGAAATCTTGAGTTTCCCCGGGCACTGTCCTTTTGTACTGGGGAAACTTAAAATTCTTTATTTTATAAAGGGGAACTATACCCATAGGCCTGTGCCATAGAGGTAAATAAGTTTTTCTTCGGCTGGTAAAAGTTCAGTTCATACCCCTCAGCACCCCAAAAGATACTGATAAAACTAATTCCTTGCTCAGAACGCAATACTGTTAGTATCTGAAAAGCCTCGTTGTCAAACTGACCGCCATCATCAACACGCCAAGTGCTGATATCATCGTATAAAGCCGGGAAATCCAAATTGATCAGCTGTTCGTCCTTTGCGTAGGAAAATACAGCTAAAGCAGAATCTTGTTGATTTTCAAATACCGTAAGATTAAACTCGGACTGATCACTGAGGATGGCAACTGTCGTACTTTTATTAATCTTCCTATTGTATTTCTTCTCAAGCTGCTCCTTAATCGCTGAAGATGTTTCTTTTTGAACTTTTGTAAACTGCTCAATTTTGTACTGATCTAAAAAAGCCTTGTTGACAAGCATGCCAAATTCGCCTGATTTAATTGCGTCACTAATTTTAAATAACGAACCTTCACTATTCGCGAAGTTCTGCGCGGTCTGTCTTCCGTTACTCTCTTTGTTATCCATTTTATTCTGAACAAACTCAAGGGGGCTAACTTGGTTTTCCACAATGACATAATTATATTTTTCCGGACCCTCCATTGCTTGATCCATAGGAAGAGCGATTAGTGAGTCCTTTTGCTGGTTTAAAAAACCAAAATATGGCGAAATTGTCTCTTCCTTATTTTCATGCTTAATTGCAGTCTTGGATTGATTTTGATTGTTACCACAAGCATATAATGTAAGTAGAAAAATAGCTGAAAAAAGTGACTTCATAAGTATTTTGAATTTTTTTGTGAAATATAAGGCTTTCGCTCATCATAATGAAAAGATTTAAACTTTAATGTTATGATGAACTCTAAATTGAATATCTACCGCAAAGAATGGCTGGACGTTATTTTTGCTGGTCGTAACAAAATGTATGGTGCTTACGAGTTGCGAAATCTCTCTGATAAAGCAACAAATGTGGGTTTGGGAATTGTTGTTTCTTTTGCAGTTTTGCTGATCGCAGGATCCTATGCATATAATAAATATTTTAAGCAAACTGTTCCGCCCGTGATTTATACAGTACAAGATATTGGACCCGACATGCTGGAAGAAATTCAAAAGAAGGTAGAGGAGAAAGAAGAGGTTCCTGAAGAACCTGTCATGATGAAGGAGAAAGCCCCGCAGCAGGTTGCCCAAGATGTATCCAAATTTGATCTGGTTAGAATGCCTGATATAAAAGTGGCGAAAGCAAATCAAGTTACGGAAGAACTTGTGAGTCAGGATGAGTTGAAAAATCCCAATACAATGACCTCAAGGATCACATTAAAAGCAAGTCCATCGGGAACATATATTGCGCGTGGTGAATTTGGTTCTTCAAAAAGAGACGGTGATATTACTGGTTCTAAAGATGGTTCATTATCCGGAGGCGGAACTGATGATAATTCTAACAGTACATTTACATCAGTAGAAATTATGCCAACACCTGTAGGGGGACTGCCTGCCTTTATGAAGTGGATCGCCGAGAATTATAACTTTCCACAACAGGCTTTGGATCAAGGGGTGTCTGGTGTTATAGAGGTTTCTTTTGTCGTTGAAAAAGATGGATCACTAACAGATATTGCTGTTAAACGTGATATGAAATTTGGTACGGGAGATGCTGCTATAAACTTATTGAAGAAAGCGAAAAAATGGAAACCAGGGGTGCAAAATGGACTTAAAGTGCGTGTAGCGTATACATTACCGATCCGTTTAAGTGCTGTCTCACAATAAATGCTTCTTAACTTTATTTAACAGATCATCAATTAAACTTTCGATAGCCAAGAGCACTCTTACTGATAAATAAGCTGAAAAAGAGTACTTATTAAAAAGAATGATTGTTGGTTTTATAAAAAAATAAAGAAATGAAAAAGTTGATGTTAAGTTTGGCGTTATCTGGATTGATGTTAGCCGGTTTCGCTCAAGAAAAAAAAGATGTTAAACCAGAAATGAAAGAAATGCAAACTTCCGTGCATAAACATAAAATGGGAAGAATGCGCGATGGTTTTAAAAATAAAACTCCAGAGGAAGTTGCTAAGATGAAAACTGATCGCATGGATCAAAAATTGAAATTTACAGATAAACAGCGTAAAGATATCTATGCCTTTAATTTGAAGCAAGCAAAAGACCATCAAAAAATGGCTGCTGAACGTCAGGAACATCGATCAAAAATGAAAAAACAACGTGTGGCAGAGCATGAAAAAATGATGGGAATGTTAACTCCAGAGCAACAAAAAACGTTAAAGGATTCCTACGCTGAAAATCGTAAAATGCACAAAGAACATTGGAAAAAAGACAGACAGCTAAAAAGAAAAGACTTTAAAAAAGGTGAAGTAACTAAAACAAATGAGGCAGACGTAAAAGCATCATAAAAATTAAACAAGGATAGTTTTCATATTAAATATTGGTGAGTGTTAGTAGAGGAGGGAACCGTTGGTTCCCTCTTTCTTATTATGTAAGCTCATGCTTAATACCTAAGCTCATCATTTGTTCGACGTGTTTTGTCTAGCTCAAAGGTTACACGATTGCAAAACGCTTCGGTATCCCCATCAGGATGCGCTTATTTGATAAACCTTCTTGTTATTGAATTACTATCCATCAGCTTGGTGATCAGGAAACTTAAGCTAAAACCTAAGAGCGCTATGGAGAAAATTTTCAATGTGGCTGGAAGAGTAGGAATAGGCAAGAAGATGTCTGTCAATGCTTGAACAATGATAAAATGCGCTAAGTAAATACCAAACGTGGCTGATGAAAGACGTTTTATCCATTTAGATTCGGGTATCTTCAGCTTTTGAACGACAAGAAAAAGAGCAATGGTCATGAACGCTACGTTGATATTACAGAAATACCAGATAACCTCGAGATTGGCATAATTTCCTGGATAGTACTTTTGAGTCGCCAAGAAGCCAAAAAATGTGGCTAAAAATCCAACGATAAATAAAGGTAAGGCAATCGCTATGGTCTTGGTGATAGACCATTGAAAAGGATAGTTGACCAGATAATAAGCCAACACAATGTAACCCAGAAAACCTGAAAAATAGTAGAAGGTGCCAAATTCATTCCAGTTACAGACTCCCCAGATCCCCATTTGGTCATAGTTGCCCGCATATCCCAATGTTGGAGCTATCATTTTTATGTATGGAATGAGGAGTGTGACTATCCAGAATGCAAGAAAATATTGAATGTCTTTTTTTGTTGCCTGATTCAACCAGCTGCCAATGATAGGTATGATGAGGTATAAACCAATTAACATGTACATGTACCAAAGAGGGGTAGTATCGTAGTTAAAATTAAAGATTGCTGTATAAATTTTTGTAATCGTTGCTTGCATCGTAAAATTATTCATATCGATCAAAGCACTGGGACTACTTTTAATAAAGTTCAGGTATACAAAAAAAGCTATTGGCAATACAATTGACCAAAAGATAAGTGGGACAATTATTCTTCCGATTCTCTTTTTATAAAAGGTAGCCAGATCGGTTTTAACGGGAAATAGGAGGATACCTGACATCATCGCAAATAAGGGGACACAGGCGCGAACAATACTTCCCCAGAACACACCTTGGTGAAAGGTGCTGCTGTTGTCAAATGTTCCGACAAAGGCGTCGCAGCTATGGGATATGAGTACCATAAAGCAGGCAAGAATACGTAAGAAATCAATCCAGGGAAGATAAGTTTTTGTATTTTCAGAAGTCATTTGTATTGAGGTTTGGGAGCGAAGCTAACAAAAAAAGTGGCATTAGTTTGATCGTCTAATGCCACTTTTTTGTTATTCTTTATTTTTTTGATGTTCTTTCCATTGTTTAGAGAAAGATTTGTCTGCCAATTTGGGTAGTTCCCGTTGATCTCCCCAGGTTTTCTGAAAGAGTTTTTTGAGGAAGAAATTTTTGAATTTCCCGCCAAAAAAATCAATTAGTTTTCTTCGCATTATCCCATAGGTGAACCACTGCCATACTTTTTGTTCCGTTTTTGTTGCCAGCCCCTGATCGACTGAATCTTTTCTGTTGACGAGAAGCATGCGCTGTATGTCAATACCAACAGGGCAGACCTCAGTACATTTTCCACAGAGCGTGGAAGCGTAGCTTAGGTGTTTAAATTCCTTCATACCATTCAAATGTGGCGATATGAGCGATCCAATTGGTCCCTGATATGTCGTTTCATAGGTATGTCCACCGATGTTCTGGTAGATTGGACATACATTCAAACAGGCGCCACAACGGATGCAGTACAAACCCTGACGTTGTTCTTTTTGCGCTAAGAGCTTGCTGCGGCCATTGTCAAGCAGTATAACATACATTTCTTCGGGGCCATCTGATTCATAAGGCTGTTTTGGCCCAGTGAGTAGCGTGTTGTATACTGTTAGATTTTGACCCGTGCCATGTGTGGATAGGAGTGGCCAAAAGACTTCTAAATCTTGTACGTTGGGAATGATTTTTTCTATTCCAACGACGGCGATATGTGTTTTGGGGAAGGTCGATGTCAATCGGGCGTTTCCTTCATTTTCGGTAATTGCTATACTTCCAGTTTCGGCAATTAAGAAATTGGCTCCGGTAATCCCAATTTCTGCCGATAGGTAGCGATCTCGAAGTAATTCACGGGCCTTCATTGTAAGTTGCTCCGCAGATGCATCTAGCGGTGTGTCAAATTTCTCGTGAAAAAGCTTGGCGATATCTTCCAGGCTCAAATGCATGGCCGGCGTAACAAAATGATAAGGTTTTTGATCCAGCAGCTGAATGATATATTCGCCAAGATCAGTTTCTATGGCTTCAATGTTTTTGGAGGCCAGAAAATGATTAAGCTCGATCTCTTCTGTCGCCATCGATTTTGACTTTACGACAGATTTTGCTTTTTTACGCGCAATGATCGAATAGATTTCGTCCAAGGCTTCCGTAGCATCATTGGCCCAGATTACTTTTCCGCCTCGAGCCGTGAAGTTTGCTTCAAATTGCAACAAATAGCGATCGAGATTTTCCATGACCTTCCATTTGATCAGGTTCGCTTTTATCTTGCTATTTTCAAGGTCCGCAAATTTGCTCTTGCCTTTTTCGAAAGCCATGCTGTATTTGTCGATATTGTAATTGATAATATCGCGGTGTTTGGTGTCAAATGCTTTTTGCGCACTTTCCTTAATAAACGTATTAGCGGTACTCTCTGCCATCTAATCTGCTAATTTTTCACAAAAAAAGTTGGTAAAAATTACCAACTTTTAAATATACTGTTAATAAATTGTTTCTCGAAAATCGAGTTAAATAATTTATGCTTTTATCGCAATATTTAAGCTTAGCTCGTCCAGCTGCTCTTGGTGAATGGTTGACGGTGCGTCAATCATAACATCTCTTCCCGAGTTGTTTTTTGGGAAGGCAATGACGTCACGGATAGAATCTAAACCTGCCAATAAGGATACTAGACGGTCAAAACCAAAAGCCAATCCGCCATGTGGAGGAGCACCGAAGGTAAAGGCCTCCATAAGGAATCCAAATTGTTTTTTTGCTTCTTCAGGACTGAATCCTAAATGTTTGAACATGAGCGATTGAAGCTCTCTATCATGGATACGGATTGATCCACCACCTACTTCTACACCGTTTAAAACAAAGTCATAGGCATTTGCCCTTACTTCTCCGGGATTGGTATCTAAAAGCGGTATATCTTCCGGTTTTGGTGAAGTGAATGGGTGGTGCATTGCATGGAAACGGCCACTTTCTTCGTCCCATTCCAATAGTGGGAAATCAACGACCCATAATGGAGCAAAGGTTTCTTTGTTGCGGAAACCAAGTTGTGACGCAACTTCAAGGCGTAATTCATTGAGTTGTTTGCGAACTTTGTCTGTTCCACCAGCCATAATTAACAATAAGTCGCCAGGTTTCGCGTGGAACGCTTCTGCAATTGCCGACAGTTGTTCTGGCGTGAAAAATTTATCAACGGNNATATACCAAGCCCGTTGCACCAATCTGTGGACGTTTGATAAAATCGGTCAAAGCATCCAGTTGTTTTCTGGTATAATGTGCACAATTTTCCGCATTGATACCAACCACTAACTCTGCTGCATCAAATACAGGGAAACCTTTTCCTTTGGCAACCTCGTTTAGTTCAACAAACTGCATTCCGAAACGGATATCCGGTTTGTCTGATCCGTAAAGGCGCATCGCATCTGCGTAAGTCATACGCGGAACATTGCCTAAGTCGATACCTTTGATTGTTTTGAAGATATGTTTTGCAAGTCCTTCAAAGATATTTAATACATCTTCCTGTTCTACAAAAGACATTTCACAGTCTATTTGCGTGAATTCTGGTTGGCGGTCTGCACGCAAATCTTCATCACGAAAACATTTTACAATTTGAAAATAGCGATCAAATCCTGAAACCATCAATAATTGTTTGAAGGTCTGTGGGGATTGTGGTAACGCATAAAAT
>NZ_DKSP01000111.1:0-10264 GCF_002472745.1 Sphingobacterium sp. UBA7253
TACACGACGCTCTTAGTTTGTCTGTCCGTGATGCCGGCAAAGGAATGGAAGTATCATCTGTAGGCTATCAAACGAAAGCATTTTCTGTCCATCTTGACAAGGACTCCACTTATATTATTCAGTTGGTACCTGAGGAAAATCAGCTCGCTGAGGTTACCGTAACTGGAAATAGGCGCAAATCAATAAAGGATCTAACCCCTGGGTTGACACAATTTAGCCCTAAGGAAATCGAAAAAGTTCCTGTACTATTTGGAGAAAAGGATATTCTCAAGACCATTCAGCTATTTCCTGGAGTAACCAGTGGGGGGGAAGGAAGCAGCAATTTTTATGTGCGTGGCGGCGGTGGTGACCAAAATCTGATTTTGCTGGATGAGGCTCCTGTCTATAACAGTTCCCATTTGTTCGGTTTTTTCTCGACCTTTAATTCCGATGCGATCAAAGACGTGAATTTCTACAAGGGAGGTGTTCCAGCCCAATATGGAGGCAAAATATCATCGGTCATGGAAATTACCACCTTGGATGGAAACAACCAGCATTTCAATGTAGAAGGTGGCTTGGGTCTTATTGCTTCGCGTCTTAAATTGGAAGGACCAATTCAAAAAGGCAAGAGCTCATTTATGATCTCCGGTAGACGTACCTATGCCGATCTTTTCTTAAAGCTTTCAAGTGATGAGAATATTAAGAAGAGTGCGCTCTTTTTTTATGACCTCAATGCAAAATTAAATTATCGCATCAATGATAAGAATACACTTTACTTGTCTGGATATTTCGGCAAGGACGCGATGGCTTATCATGATCTGTTTGATTTCAATTGGGGAAATGCGACTGGAACCATGCGTTGGAACCATGTGTGGAGCAATAGGTTGTTTAGCAATACTACGCTTATTTTTAGCAAATTCAATTATCAGGTTAAGATTGAGGATGATAACAACTTTAAAATTCGTTCAGACATCTTTAATTATAATTTTAAACAAGATTTTCAATACAATCTTTCGGACCGTCACAATCTAAAATTTGGATTGCAGGCAGCCTTGCAGGAAATCCGACCGGCAAGTATCGAAGCGGGAGAAGATTCGAAGGTGAATTCATTGCAAATTCAACATCGCAAGGGTGCTGATGTTGCTGCTTATCTAACCGATGACTGGTCTATTACCGATCGTTTAAAATTAAATTACGGACTGAGGGCATCTGCTTACGCAACATTGGGGCCGGGTACATTTTATACCTTCGCTCCTGCAGGTGAGGCCGTAGATTCTACCTATGTGGGAAATGGCAAGTTGGGTAAAAAGTACTTCTATCTGGAGCCTCGCATTTCCTTAAACTACGCTATCAATGATTTAACGACGGTAAAGGCTTCTTTCAATACAAATGTTCAGTACCTGCATCAATTGAGCAATACAACCAGTAGTCTTCCTACAGATCAATATGTGCTGAGCAATAATACGATTAAGCCCCAGCTATCTAATCAGTATTCGCTGGGTTACTTTCGGAATTTTGCATCCAACAGATATGAATTCTCTGTTGAAGGTTATTACCGAGATTTAAAGAACCAGATTGACTATAGGAATGGTGCCGATCTACAGGCAAATGAATTGCTGGAAGGAGAATTGCTGTTTGGAAAAGGTAGAGCCTACGGCATTGAATGGTTTCTGAAAAAGAGACTGGGGCGATTTAGCGGCTGGCTGAGTTATACGTTGTCCAAAAGTGAGCGGCAATTCGAACAAATTAATGATGGTCAATGGTTTAACGCACGTCAGGACAAAACGCATAATATAGCTATCGTAGCGCAGTATCAGTTAAATCCGAAGTGGAATTTAAGCGCAAATTTCGTCTACTATACAGGAGACGCTGTAACGATGCCCGCGGGGAAATATTTTGTTGACGATCGTACAATCTTTTATTACGATAAAAGAAATGGGCAGCGGATGCCTGCTTATCACCGCCTGGATTTGGCAGCAACTTATGATATTAAGCGAACAAAGAATAGCTACTCGAGCTTGTCGTTTGGTCTATATAATGCCTATAATCGAAAAAATGCTTATTTGATCGACTTTAGAGAAAAAGAAGGACAATCCAATGTCACCGAGATTTATCGGATAGCATTATTTGGGACGATCCCATCGATTACTTGGAATTTTAAATTTTAGCAAAGAATGAAGAAGATATTAGGAGTTATAGCTGTTGCATTATTTACTTTAGCGAGCTGTGAGGATAAAATAGATTTGGAACTGCCCGAAAATACAGGTCAATTGGTTATTACCGCAGATTTGATGGTTTCGGATCAACAACATGAGGTTAGTATACAGAAGGTTGTAAGCATTAAAGACTCTCTATTTTCTCCGATAACTGATGCGGAAGTGACCGTTAAGAATATGCAAAATAATCGCACTTATACGTTTCAAGCGGGGGCTGATGGGCTATATACCAATAAGACATTACGGTTACAGGAGAAGGTCACTTACCAGTTGCAGGTAAAGACCGCTGATGGAAGGGAGATCCAAGGGGTATCAAAGGTTCCCAGCTATGTGGACGTGGATTCCATAGGGCTTTCAGAGCGAATTATTTTTACTGACACGATTTACTATCCGACCCTCGTATTTATCGATCCACCAGAAAAAGGCAACTATTATAAGTATAAAATGTCGGTCAATGGAGGTAAATTACGTTTTATTGATGTCTTTGACGATAAGTATAACAATGGCTTAGAAGTGCAGCATGATATTGTCGACCGCGATAGAGATTTGAAAGTTGGTGATCGTGTGCGTATCCTACGTCAATGTATCGATGTAGGCGCCTACAATTACTGGAATAGTTTTCAAATGATTAATCCTGGTTCGGCTTCGCCAGCTAATCCGATTTCAAATTTAAGCAACAATGCACTGGGGTATTTCAGTGTCAGTGTAGGTAAATATTACGAATCTGAGGTGACGTTTACTAGAAGTAAACCTTAATCTATTCTCGAAAGCTGATAGTGATTTTTTAATAGAAACTCTATTGTTTTAGGTAGAACATATTCGACACGAGGAATGGCTTTGATATTATCATGAAAAATAATAACAGAGCCATTTTTAATGTTGGGCAGAACGTTTTCCAGGCATTTCTGGGGACTTAAATTCGGATCAAAATCACCCGACATAATATCCCACATGATCACTCGGTATTTTTTATAGAGTTGACGGAGTTGGGATTTTGTTGCTCGGGCATAAGGCGGACGAAAAAGATCAGTCTGGGTCAGTTCCTGGCATTTCGCAACATTTGCCAAATACTGCTCATCATTTGTTTCCCAGCCTTTGAGGTGGTTGTAGGTATGGTTGCCTACCTGATGCCCTTCATCTAAAATTCGTTGAAACAAATGTGGATTTTTTTTAATATTTTCACCAACACAAAAAAATGTTGCCTTTGCCTGATATTTTTTTAGGATATCGAGTATAAAAGGTGTAATTTCAGGAATTGGACCATCGTCAAAAGTAAGATAGACTTTTTTTTCATGACGTGGCATATTCCATATTGATTTGGGATATAGCCATCTAAGGAAAAATGGAGATTTGACAAAATACATAACCGATAAATGAAGTTCAAATCTAAAAAAAAATGTATGGTTCTACATATGGACATGAAAAGATTTTATTATTCTACAGTAGTATTTACTGGATTATTTCTAGGAACTAATGATTTGGTTCAAGCCCAACAGGTTGTAGGAGTGGCAGAAGCCATTCGTACGACATTGGAACGGAACGTACAGATAAAACAAGCGGCGCTGAACAAAGATCTTGCTGAGCAGGACTTGTTTCAGGCAAAAAGTAATTTATTGCCAAACCTGAGTGCTAGCGTGGATCAAAGTTTTCGTTATGGCTTTGGTTTCGATTTAACTTCCGGACGAATCGTTAATAACACCTGGACAAAAGGAACCAGTGGCTCGGTGGGATCAAGTGTCAATTTATTTCAGGGCTTTCAACAGATCAATCAGATCAAAGCGAATAAATTGTAACTGGAGTCTACGGCGACTCAGGTGGATAAGATCAAGAATGACCTTGTGCTCAATGTGTTGGTCAATTATTTGGAAGCGATTACCAACCATGAGATGATGGTTGCGAGTGAAGACCAGATCGCTTTGTCGAAACAGCAATTTTCATTGGACTCTATTCAGTTTGCGGTTGGCAATAAAACAATTGCCGATCTTGCCAAATCAAAAAATCAGGTTGCTACAAATGAATTGAACAAAGTTAATTTGAAAAATTCATACGAGATGTCTTTGTTGACCTTGAAGCAGCTGATGGAAATGCCTCCTGAAACGCCTATTTCCTTGGAACGTCCAAGCTTGGAATCTATATTGGTTCATGCAGTGGATAAAAATGCGGTGGATGTTTACCAGAAAGCGCTCACATTGCAGCCGGATATTCACAAATCTGCATTGGATAAAGAGGTCGCATTGAAACAAATCGATATTGCGAAGGGGGGCTATTATCCGACACTCAATTTGAACGTGAGTTATGGAACGAATTACTCGTCTGCGACGACAAGGCAAACAGATCCATTGGATCCTGCTACCCTTTTTAGAGTGCCTTTTGGCCAACAGATATCGGATAATAAGTCTTTTTTTACCGGTTTATCTCTTGCTATTCCAATTTTTTCAAGAAATCAGAATAAAGTAAATGTGGCAAAGGCAAAGATCGGTTTTAAACAGGCTGAAGCCTCCGAGCAATTAGCAAAAAATAACTTAAGCAAGGCCGTTAATCAGGCTGTACTGGATGTGAATGCGGCCAAACAACGCTATCGCTCGGCTACCGTAGCATTTGAAAGTGCTGAAACAGCATTTAAGGCGACAAAAGAACGTTACGATATTGGTATGGCGAATTCATTGGAGTTGTTTACTGCTCAAACGGAACGAAATAAGGCCGAATTTGACCTTATTCAAGCAAAATATAATGTAATATTCAGATCAAAGATCATCGATTATTACCTCGGAAATCCAATTCAATTCGATAACAATTAACCTATTTGAACTAACAAAAGAAATGGCAAAGAAAAAACGTAGCATTGGAAAAATTATATTGATTATAGTAGTGCTCTTGGTAGTCCTTGGTTTTATAGGTTTTAAAGCAGGCTGGTTTGGCAAAGGAGAGATTACTAAAGTCGCGGTGGATGTAGTAAAAGAGACTGATGTTGATGAATTAGTTTCTGCAAGTGGGAAGATTCAGCCTGAGGTGGAGGTTAAACTGAGTTCAGAGGTATCTGGAGAGGTTGTTGAGCTAAACATTAAAGAAGGTGATTTTGTAAAAAAAGGACAAGTACTCTGTCGGATCAAACCAGATATTTTGCAATCTGGTTATGATCGCTCTGTTGCAGCAATGAATTCACAGCGGGCCAATTTAGCCGCTGCACAACAGCAATTAAAACAACAGGAAGAAAATTTCAAAAATGTAGCTGCTACCTATAAACGGAATCAGGAACTTTTTGAAAAACGTGTTATTTCTGCTTCAGAAATGGATAAGAGCTCGGCCGAATATTATGCAGCACAGGCTTCTATCCAGGCGCAAAGAGAGACAGTGCGTTCTACAAAATATGGTATTGACCAATCACAAGCCTCAGTAAAAGAAGCGCAAGATAATTTAAATCGGACGACAATTTACGCGCCATCAGATGGCATCATTTCTCTCTTGTCTATCGAAAAGGGAGAGCGTGTGGTTGGAACGGCGCAGATGGCAGGTACAGAAATTATGCGTATCGCCAATATGAGTTCGATGGAGGTTAATGTCGATGTAAATGAAAATGATATTAACAATGTAAGAGTAGGGAATCAAGCTGAGATTGAAGTCGATGCTTTTAAAGACAGAAAGTTTAAAGGTGTTGTGACCGAAATCGCTAGCTCGTCTAAAAACATTGCAACGACTACTACGGCGACATCATCGACAGATCAGGTGACAAATTTTAATGTAAAAGTTCGCATTAGTGCAGAATCGTATCAAGACTTGATGAAAGAGAATGTGGCATCGCCATTTAAACCGGGACTGTCTGCAACAGTTCAGATATTTACAAAACACGATAAAGGACTGGTTGTACCGATTCAATCGGTGACCGTGCGTTCTGATGATAAAGACTCTACAAATACAAATAAGAAAGTTGATGAATATGTATTTGTCCTAAAAGATAAAATAGTTAAGCAGGTTTTGGTGAAGACAGGTATTCAGGATGATAAAAATATCATTGTTACCTCAGGATTGAAAAAAGGAGACGAGGTCGTTTCTAGACCATTTGATGCGATTTCCAAAACCTTAAAAGACGGTAGTCAAGTTGAAAAAGTTGATAAGTCAAAGTTATAAATCTCTTTGTAGATAATAATTAATAAAAAGGGAATTGTTTTTTGATAATTCCCTTTTTATTTTCCTTATAATTTATTAAATTTAAACAACCCAATTGTTAGCAGCTTATGAAAAGGCTATTGGCTTATTTTAAATTTAGTAAAACAGAACAAAATGGATTTTTCATTATTTTGGTGATTATCGTTTTGTTTGTGACGATTTATACGCTGATTAAACGTAATACGAGGGATCCTATTCCTAATCAGGCCAAACTTTTTGAACAGTCCTTTCATGATTCCATCGAGATTTCCAGTCCAACCGACAAACAGGAGTTTAACAGCCCCTATGTGAATAAAAACGAAGGTAGGGAATCCATATCGCCGACTCCAGATTTAAATGATGAAAAGCTATTTTATTTTGATCCAAATAATTTACCTCACGCTGACTGGCATAAGTTGGGACTTTCTGATAAACAGATCGCGGTGCTGAAAAACTATGAAAAAAAGGGGGGGCGATTTAAGGTAAAAACCGACCTGAAGAAAATCTACTCCATTAATGATCGACTTTACAAGAGATTAGAACCTTACATCCAAATAAAAACAATTCCCGATTCGGAACGAACAAAACAACAGGACAGAGCGTCTTTGTTGTATGATAAATTTGAAAGAAATAAAGCAGAGCTGATCGATATTAATACCTGCGATACCACCGCATTAATCAGTCTTAAAGGGATAGGCTCGATTCTATCCAAACGCATTTTGAAATATAAAGATGTTCTGGGTGGTTTCTATCGTATAGAACAGTTAAAGGAGGTTTATGGAGTTACGGCTGAAACGTATGATCTAATTAAAGACTATATTGTTGTAGCTAATTTAGATGGAATCAAAAAAATCAATATTAATAAAGTTGATGCAGCTTCATTGGCTAAACATCCGTATCTTAGCCCTAAAGATGCGAAACTAATCGTCAATTATCGGGATCAACATGGAAGTTATGTCAATATAGAAGATTTGACAAAAATAGGAACACTTTCAGATCTTGCGATTGCGAAGATTGCGCCTTATTTAATATTTGAGAATGATTCAAGATAAATTGAAACTGGAAATCCGGGATATCGTGGATTTTCCTAAACCTGGTATTGTCTTTAAAGATATTACCCCTTTGTTGAAAGATGCGGCATTGTGTAGCGAAATGGTTGATGCGATTATTGATCAGTTGCAGGGAATAGAGATAGATGCTATTGCTGGAATTGAGAGCCGGGGTTTTCTATTTGGATTTTTACTTGCCAATAGGCTGGGCTTGCCTTTTATTCCAATTCGAAAACAAGGTAAATTACCTTTTAAGACCGTCTCTGAATCTTATGCTCTGGAATACGGCCAGGCAACGATTGAAATCCATGAAGATGCTTTTGAAAAAGGAAGCCGCATATTGGTACACGACGACCTTTTAGCAACAGGGGGTACTGTCGTTGCTGCCAGTAAACTTATTGAAAGACTTGGTGGTGAGATCGTCGCTTATAGTTTTATCATCTCTTTGGACTTCCTAAAGGCGAAAGGAAGATTATCCAGGTTCAGTGATAATATCTTTTCATTGGTAAGTTATTAATTTAAAAATATACGATTTAGAGCATTTCACATGATACTTTTTGCAAACGCTAAACTAAACATTGGACTGCAAGTAATTGCCAAGCGTACGGATGGTTATCATGAGCTGAACAGTGTTTTTTATCCACTTCCAATTTACGATATTATCGAATTATTGGATACGACTGGCACGGAGACAACACTAAATATTCAGGGAGAACATATCCCAGGAAATATCCGTGATAACCTTTGTATAAGAGCTTTTGAATTGTTGGAAAAAGATTATGGCATTCCGCCCGTTTCAATTGATTTGATCAAACAAATTCCCATTGGAGCAGGCTTAGGTGGCGGTTCTGCGGACGCGTCTTTTGTTTTGAAGGGGCTTAATACACTCTTTCAATTGAATCTTACAGAAGAGCAACTAGCGGGGTATGCCGCAAAGTTAGGAGCCGATTGCCCTTTTTTTATTGCAAATAATCCTGTTTTTGCAACAGGTATTGGGACTGATTTTAAAGACTTAAATCTAAGTTTGGATGGCTACCATATTGCAGTCATTATGCCCAATATTCATATTTCTACAGCTGAAGCTTATGCTGGTGTACAACCTAAGGTACCCGAAGTTAATTTGGAAGAAGCAATTCGTTTGCCTATCCAAGAATGGAAGTTTCATATTCGAAATGATTTTGAGGACGGTATTTTCGAGCGTTACCCATTGTTGAAAGAAATCAAAGAAACTTTATATCAAAAAGGAGCGATTTATGCTTCTATGTCAGGTTCCGGAGCGGCTATTTATGGCATATTTTGGGAAAAAACAGATTTAAGCGGGCTTGCAAAATATGGCAAGATCTATCATCCAACCAAGCTGTAAGAATATTATCGATTACTAAAAAAGCGTTATGTCTATCTGTTCAAACAGGTATACATAACGCTTTTTTAGTATGTTATTAATACTCTTCTTCCACTTGATAGTTTATGAGTTCTCGAGCCTCATTTAAAACCTTTTCTTTCCGTTCTTTTGTTAAGTTTAGGAGATCCAATTTTTCGGGATTATTAACGATATCTTTCACTAAAATAAGCTGATTTTTGAGCAGTTGTTGTTCTTCAAGGTCTGAAAGAGTTGTTAGACAAGTGACCGGATAAAAAACTGCTTTATCTACTCTTTTTTTAATGCTATTTTCTTTGGGGTAATCCCAAGAGAGCAGGTTGATATTATAATATTTAGCAAAATCAATCGAATCGGAGGTGAAGTAAGCATTGGTAATCAGCCAGCCTTCTTGAAACTGCAGCTGCTTCCCAAAAAACTGATACTTGATATTGCTAATATCGTTGAATCTGGAAAGATAATACATCGGCGTTGTGACCGATATTTTAGCGTCAATATCGTTTCGAAATTTACATTCCGCGGTAATGAGTTTGCCGTCCTTATAGGCGACAACGTCCAATTCATGCGAAACAGCATGCCCCTGCACGGTCTGTCCCGTGGTGCTTTCATAGCCGATGGATCGCAATAGGTGAGCAATGTATTTTTCGAAGTAGAAGCCTTCCGGACCAAGTTCACGCAGAGCTTTTTTAAGGCTATAGCGTGCGGCAAAGGAATTTCGTACTGTTTTTAAAGTATCAAAGGCCAGCTGATAGAGTTCTCTTGTTGAAATGCCATCATATATTTCGTTGAGTACCTTATCGTAGACCTGATTGACCTGGTCAGCATTGGCACCGGAACGAGAAAGCGAATGGCGTAGCGAGTCACCATTAAAGGGTACCAATTCACCAGAATATTTTTTAATTTGCATGTATTTTTAATTTGTTAAATACGAATATAAGAGATGTCGTCGGAGAAACAACATAAAAAACTATTATTCTATTCCTAAACTTTTTTAGGGCACCATTTGTTTATAACATGTACGATAAATAAAATAGAGATAATTATGAGTAACCTACTAAACTTTGCATTTGATAAGATAAAAACAAAGATCGAAGACGATTGTATCGAAGAAAATATTGGCACCTCTGAGCGTGTTCTGTCGGTGATTGCCGGCGGATTCATATTGGGTTTGGGTGTTAAAAAACTGTTTAAATCTCCACTTACTGGATTGTCTGGACTAACCCTTGGTGGAGCTTTGATCTATCGTGGCGTGACCGGCCATTGTGATGTTAAGAAAGTATTAGAAGATAAGGATATCAAAAAAGTAGAGGTGATTGAGCATCGCTATTTTGTTAAATAGCAAGCCTTGTATCCCTAGCTTAATGTAAAAGTGTTTTAGTGGAGGCTTCTATAGGTCTGCTTGACAACAATGCGCTATTTACTTCGCCCTGTGAGCTGAGTTCGACTACGGTGAGAGCACAGTGACTGTACTGTAAAAAGGTGGACTCAACGTGGACTCA
>NZ_DKSP01000073.1:0-41032 GCF_002472745.1 Sphingobacterium sp. UBA7253
TCCATGGGAGTCAGGACGTCATATAATTCTGCGTTCTCAGGAACATATCCCAATAGTGCTTTTACTGCAAGTGGATCTTCTTGAATATTGATGCCATTAACTTCTACAGTGCCTGTGAAATCTTCGATTAGTCCTGTTAATATTTTAACGGTAGTGGATTTGCCAGCACCATTTGGGCCAATATACCCGATAACTTGACCTGGGAATATGTCAAGGTTGATTCCTTTCAATATTTCTTTTACTCCGTATGATTTTTTTAGGTCAACAATACGGATGAGAGGTAATATACTTTCCATATGATTATAATCTTCAAAGTAAACTTACATAAAAAATTGGAGTTATAGTTTCCAATTGAAAAGTATATATTTAATACTCTTGAGAAGAATATCTCTATTTTAATCAATAGAAAAGGGACCTTTTGGTCCCTTCAAAACTATGTTATTTTCGGAAAAACTACCTGTTGTTTTTGGGATATCCCTCTTCATCAAGATCATCTCTCAGATCTTCTTCGTTCTCGGCTAATTTCTTGTCCAAAGGGGATAGCCGTTCATGTTTAAAAGTCTCAATTCGCATGTTAGCTTTATCTAGATCTTCTTCTTCGAGCTCATCTTGTGTTGCATATTCATCTCCGACAAATGGATTAGAATCATCGTATGTTGAATCATCATCAATTGAGCCCTCAGCTACTGTATCATAGTCGGCGGGGTGGTCATAATCTGGGTCATTATCATCGACATCCATTTCATAACTGTCAAGCTCTTCATTGAAAGCAAGATCCTGATCCATATCGGAATAGTCTTCTTCGACTTTCCCATTTTTATGCTCTTTTTTTGACATAATCCTACTCATGTTATTCATTTGTAAAACAGTTCTCAAAAAAAAAAGTTTTGAATTTATTCGGCAAAACTATTATTCCAAAAGTATTAAGAGATTCTGGGTTCGAATATCCTTCTAAAAGATAAAAACACAAAAAATGATTAAAGCATTAAAACAATGTAATTATATGTTTGTTCTATCTTAAAATAGGGACTATGATCTTCAAGCGTTTAAATTATCAGACTTTACAGAGTTTACGCCTACAAGGCTACAATATTTTATTGACCATTGGTCGAGCTGAAGACGAGAACCCAATTTATTTCCCGATGAAATTGGATTCTTTTAATTCCAGTACCTCAAATTTTGAAAGTGATGATGCAGCTACCTTTCAAGGAAAAAAGATTCTTATTTTGGATGAGGCCATTCAACGCTCCTTAAATCATGATCTTAATGGTATAATCCAGCTTGACAATTAAGCACTATTTTTAGCTCTTTTATAAGAGCTAGGTGTAATGTTTCTTTTCTTCTTATAGAAATTGGTCAGGTGACTTTCATCATTAAATCCTAATTCTTCTACAATTTGTTTCATTGTGTATCTGTTGGATGCTAATCTCTCTTCAACTAGTTTAATACGAATATCATCTATATATACTTTGTAGCTTTTTGAATATCTTTTTTTAAAAAATGCCCCAAAGTAATTTGCTGAAATTTGGAACTGATCTGCGATAGACCTGATTTGTAATTTATCGGGGAAATAAATATTTTGCTGTATGTATTGCTCGATCTCTTGAGACATTTCATATGACTCGTTAATAGGTAGCTCCAGATCCTTCAAAATATTTTCGACTAAAGCGAAGAGGGACATTGTCTGATGGAATATAAAAATTGATTCCGCTGTATCTTCACGCTCATATTGTTGAATCAGAGATATTACCCGCTCGATTAGTTTTTTATTTTCCTTTTTAAGCGATAGGCTTTTATTGAATAAAGTCTTCGAGTTGAAGATATCAACCGGATTGTGAGAAAGTCTGAAATTTTGTTGTATAAGGTGCAGGTCTTTAAAATAGGAGTTTGAGAAATAGAGTACAAATGCGATTGTATCCTTTTTTGTCTCAAGTGTTTCGAAATCTTTATTCAAAAAAAGTAAATTCTCTTTTGAAAATTTTAAGTTATTTCCTTTCGATACGAGTGTGCCTTCGGATATATAAACTAACGCAAAATCAAAACCTGTTTTGTTTAGTTCTAATTTTTGTTTGTGTTTGATTTTTTGAGATTCGAAAGATAAATTCATCATATGTACAGACCCTATTGGAAAATAATCGCTACAAACCTAAGAAAAATGAATTAAAGACTTTACTTTTTCCTCGCTTAAATCTACATGGATTACAGTTATGTATTCACAATAAAATATAAATCATTCGTTGTTTTAAACGGTTATCAAGTGCTTTTTGCATTTCTGGTCATTTTTTCAATAGTATCCCATTGATCTTCAGGAATAATATCTAATCCATTGAACTCTCCAGCCCCCTTAAGCCATTCGCCACCATCTATCGTGATAACATCTCCGTTGATATAACTCGCATAATCGGATACTAGATAGGCCGCGAGGTTAGCTAATTCCTCCAGTTTGCCCAAGCGGCCTAAGGGGATACGTTTGGTAGGTGAGAGGAGTTCGCCTAACTCGCCCGGGAGTAACCGTTCCATGGCACCCGAAGTTTGGAATGGACCAGGAGCTATAGCGTTGAGTCTTATTCCTTTTTTTCCCCATTCTACAGCTAGAGATCTGGTTAGCGCAAGAACTCCGGCTTTAGCAGTTGCAGAAGGAACAACATATCCCGAACCCGTCCAAGCATAAGTTGTTACGATACTGAGTATAGCTTTATTCTGTTCATTTGCCTCAATCCATCGTTTGCCCAGCGCTAGGGTATAGTTTATACTCCCTTGGAGCACGATACCAATAACAGATTCGAAAGCTCGGTGGCTTAAACGTTCGGTAGGCGAGATAAAATTTCCAGCAGCATTGTTTATGAGGATATCTATCCCCCCAAAATGTTCATATCCATAGGAAACGACGCGTTCGACATTTTCATAATTTCGCACGTCTCCAGCTACTGCAAGACATTTTGCCTGATGTTTTTCCGATAATTCGTTTGCTGTATGTTGTATAACATCATCTTTACGGCTTGTGATCAGGCAAGAGGCGCCAAGCTCGAGAAAGTAATCTGTCATGGCTTTCCCTAGACCTGTACCACCACCCGTAATCAAAATTCGTTTTCCTTTTAACGCGTTTTCCTTTAACATGCCCATATACTGTCCAGTTTTTATGTATCCTTAAGTTACACAAATTTGGGATAAAATAAAAGCCACGGTGGAGCGGATAAAAATAGTTCAGGAATAAATGGAGGTAGAGATATAAACAAAAGCAGGAGCTATTCATCGAATAGCTCCTGCTTTAAAATTTCCATTCTGAATGGAATGGAAGTATGCTTATGCGCCTAATTGTACGCGTTTGAAAGCAGTTACAGTCAATCCTTTAGAAACAGAATCTAAGAATTGAGCGATGTTTTTAGAAGAATCTTTTACGAATTCTTGATTTAACAAAGTTGTATCTTTGAAGAATTTGTTCAATTTACCTTGCGCAATTTTCTCAGCCATTTCAGCTGGTTTTCCTTCAGCGATGATTTGTTCTTTAGCAATGGCAATTTCACGCTCGATTGTGTTTTGATCAACACCATCTTTGTCAATTGCAATTGGGTTCATTGCAGCAATTTGCATTGCTACATCTTTACCAGCTTCTTCAGCGCCAGCTGCATCAGCAGAAAGACCTACTAATACACCTAGACGGTAGTTCCCGTGGATATAAGCAATAACTTTTTCAGCAGTGATAGTTTCGTATTTAGAAACGTCAATTTTCTCACCAATTACACCAGTTTGCTCGATTAAAGAATCAGCGATGTTTTTGCCATCAAGTTCCAAACCTTTTAATTCTTCCAAAGAAGCAGGTTTATTGTTTAATGCAAGATCTGCAATTTTTTCAGCGAAAGCTACGAAGTCTGCGTTTTTAGCTACGAAGTCAGTTTCACAGTTAACTTCAACTACGATACCTGATTTACCATCAGCAGTCGCTTTAGCGATGATAACACCTTCGTTAGAGTCGCGATCTTGACGGCTAGCAGCTACTTTAGCGCCTTTTTTACGCAAGTAATCTACAGCAGCTTCAAAGTCACCATTAGACTCAACCAAAGCTTTTTTACAATCCATCATACCAGCGCCAGTTTGTTGACGCAATTTGTTTACATCTGATGCAGAAATTTGTACTGACATGTTTATTTCTTTTTATTATTATTTACGACTGAAATTTGTACAATATTAACTTAAAACATGTTAAGCTAATATGAAGTTTAACATTCCTTGATAAACAAGTGTTGTTAAACCAAAAAACCGGACAGAGAGGCTAGTTCAAGAAAAGTAAACTTTTCCAGAAACTAACGCTACGCCATCCGGTTTGGAATAAAAATATTATTCTCCGTCTTTCGCTTTGCGAGGACGTTTAGCTTCTGAAGCTTCACCATTATCAGCTTTTGCTTTAGCAGCAGCAGCATCTTTTTCAGCTTCTTCTTCTTTGTCGCGTTTGCGCTCGTCCAAACCTTCTTGGATTGCTTGACCAATGATACCGGCGATTAAGCTAATAGATTTACTAGCGTCATCATTTGCTGGGATTGGGAAATCAATATTTGAAGGATCAGAGTTTGTATCTACCATTGCAAAAGTAGGGATGTTCAATTTCATTGCTTCAGAAACAGCGATGTGTTCTTTTTTCACATCGATGATGAATAAAGCAGCTGGTAAACGGTTCAAATCAGCGATACCTCCTAAAAGGTTTTCTAATTTGATACGCTCACGTTGAATCATCAACTTCTCTTTTTTAGACAATACATCGTATGTACCATCTTTTTGCATTTTGTCAATGTTAGACATTTTTTTGATAGACTTACGAACTGTAGCGAAGTTTGTAAGCATACCACCTAACCAACGCTCAGTTACAAAAGGCATATTAACCTCTTTTGCTTGTTGTGCGATGATCTCTTTTGCTTGTTTTTTCGTTGCAACGAATAAAACTTTGCGACCTGATTTTACGATTTGTTTGATAGCTGAAGCAGCTTCTTCTAATTTCGTAAGAGTTTTGTTCAAGTCAATGATGTGGATACCGTTACGTTCCATGAAAATGTACTTAGCCATTTTCGGATCCCATTTACGTGTAAGGTGACCAAAGTGCACACCTGCATCCAATAAATCTTGATAAGTAGTTCTTGCCATTTTTTGATCCTCCTTTGATTAACGTTTACTGAATTGGAATCTTCTACGAGCTTTACGACGTCCTGGTTTCTTACGTTCAACCATACGGTCATCACGTGTTACTAAACCTTTAGCGCGTAATGCAGGTTTAACTTCTGGGTTAAGTTCAACCAAAGCTTTTGCGATCGCTAAGCGAACAGCTTCTGCTTGACCTTTAACACCACCTCCGTTAACGTTTACTTTTACATCAAAGTTTGCTAATTCACCAGCTACGTTCAATGACTGTGTAGCGATGTATTGCAAAGGTAATGTTGGGAAATACTCTTTGTAGTCTTTACCGTTTATGATAATGTTTCCGCTACCAGCAGTTAAGTAAATGCGGGCAACAGCAGTTTTTCTTCTTCCTGAAGTGTTAGTTGTTGACATGACGATTCTCCTTAAAATTTAACTGGTTTTGGATTTTGTGCTTCATGCTTGTGCTCAGTACCAGCATAAACGTAAAGGTTTTTAAACAATTGACGACCTAAACGGTTTTTAGGAAGCATACCACGAACAGCTTTTTCAATGATGCGTTCAGGGAATTTAGCCATTAACTCTTTTGGAGAAACAAAGCGTTGACCACCTGGGTATCCAGTGTAGCGAACGTAAACTTTGTCGCCTAATTTGTTTCCTGTCAATTTGATTTTGTCCGCATTGATAACGATCACGTTATCTCCGCAGTCTACGTGAGGGGTGAATGTAGGCTTATGCTTACCACGAATTACTTTCGCGATGTTGCTCGCCAAGCGCCCCAAAATCTCTCCTTCAGCGTCAACAACGATCCACTCTTTGTTAACGGTGTTCTTGTTGGCAGAGACAGTTTTGTAACTTAACGTATTCACTTGCTTTTGTTTAAATAATTTATTAAAATATTTTTCCTTCCCTTATCTCAAGGGTCTGCAAAGGTACATCTATTATTCTATATTTTAAAATCTATTTTGCTTATTTTGTTGAAAACGAGTTGAATTTCAAACGAGCCCCACTAATCTCAATATTTTTACAACTTCCTCGAATGAATATTGTTACATTAGTTAGTATATTGCAGGAAGAATTTTTAAATTATTATAGCGGAAGTAGATGAGATTGAATTTTTTAGATAAACGATTTTTTTTAAGTTTTATTGGTGTATTTCTAATAGCACTGGGTTCATTAAAGGCACAATCTTCGGATAAAAAACCTAAACCTTACGATGCACGATTCAAAAACGTACAGGAAATATTGAAGCAAGGGAAAATTGGTCCAGGGATGGATTCTTTGGACGCCATACTCGCGGATTACCCACAAGCAGATGATATCTATTTTACAAAGGCAATCCTTCTTGCACAGATGAGAAATCAAGATGGAGCAATCGAAGCCATAAAAGAAGCGTTGAATATTCAGTCTAAGCCTGAATATCTAAGTTTTGCCGTAGATGCGTTTAAAAGTAAAAACGAGGCGGATAGTGCTTTAATCTATCTCGATAAGTTGATAGATCAAGATGACAATAATACAGCCTTACTAAAACGGGAGCGTATCATGCTCCTTTTCAATGGCGGATACAAGGATGTGGCTTTGGAGTATTTCTATAAAACCAAAGAGATTGCAGTCGCTTCTGATACATTGGACATGGTTGGTAGTGTCTTGTTAAATGATGCTGGTAATTATAAAGCGGTCATTGATCTTTTGAAACCCTGGGCAGACAAAGGAACTTCGCTGGCTCAAGTATATGGTCAATTAGCACAAGCTTATAATCTTTCCAAAAACTCGAAGCTTGCATTGGACTATATTAATAAAGGAATTCAGACAACAAAAGAGGATTTTCTTTATTTCGATTTGGCTGATCTCTATCGATTTGATAAAAAGATGAAATTATCTTTCGATGCACTTAAACAAGGATTTCAATCTAAGAAAGTTGACTTTGCAGATAAGAATCGGATTATAATGACCTTGTTGAATCCGAAGGGCCCCTATTCAAAAGACCAACTTTTGGAACTGGTCAATATCTTGGTTGAAGTTCATCCACGTATTGCCGAAAGCCATATGGCAAAGGGACAAGTGTTATGGTTGAGAGACGATAAGTCAGCCGCTCAAAGTTCGCTAGCAGTTGCAGTGAGTATGAACCCTTATCAAATTGATGCTTGGCGGATGCTGATGAGTTTGGATATGGACAAAGGCGAATTTGATCAAGCCATTGCACATGGTGGGGAAGCGCTACACTATGTGACCAATAATGCAACCATACTCTATTTTACAAGCATGGCCTATTTGATGAAGAAAGACATGGAGAATAGCCGGAAGTTTATGGAAGCCGCACTTAATAATGCACAGGATGAATCACCTTTTCTACAGGCAAATATTTATGGCGGATTAGGTGATATTTATAATTCACTTAAGATGTATAAAGCCTCTGATGCGGCTTATATCGAAGCTATTCGATTGGATAGTACAAATGTGACGGCCATGAACAATTTAGCATACTATTTGTCGTTAAGAAAAGAACGACTTGATGATGCTACAAAGTATGCAGCAATGGCGACGAAATTGCAGCCCAATAATGGAACTTTTGAAGATACCTATGCTTGGGTACTTTTCGCAAACGGAAAATATGATGATGCGCTGGTGTGGATTCAAAAAGCGTTAAAAAATACAAATCCGCAAACGTCTGTATTGCTGGAGCATTACGGCGACATTCTTAGTAAGTTAGGGAAAACAACAGATGCCGTTAAGCAGTGGAACCTGGCTTTAGAAAAGGGGACTGATACGGAGGAGAGTAAGCTGAAATTGAAAAAGAAGATTGAGACTAAAAGCTATGTGGAATAAAATTGTTTGGGTTAGTGCTGTTGTGTTGCTGCTTTCTTCTTGTAGTTCTAAGAAGAAGCTACTAAAAGGTGCTGATCTGAAAGCTGAAAATGAGTTGACGATAAAAGATAATACAAGGGAAGCAAAGAAAAATAGCTTACGTAATCTTTTTTTGACTAATTTGAATTATTCTACTTTTTCTGGAAAAGCAAAAATGCGTCTCGATCTTGGGAAGGATAATTATGATGTCACTTCCACTATTAGAATAGAGAAAGATAAAAGGATTTGGATTTCCATTTCTGCCACACTGGGTATAGAAGTTGCCCGGGTATTGATAACTCCAGACAGTGTACAAATCTTAAATAAATTTCAGAGCGAATATATGGTTAAGCCATTTGACTATCTATATCGTTTTGCCAGCCCGGATTTAACTTTCGGGAACCTACAAGATTTGTTGCTTGCAAATCTTTCGGTGAATCTATTGTCCGATATTGATCAGGTTAATTTTAAGCAGGATTCGATGTCTGTCCAGTTAGATGGCAAACTGAATGAACTAGATTTTTTATATAAATTAAATAATAACAATAGGCCTTATCAATTTAGATTAGCGCAACTTTCAAAGAAACAGTTGTTGGAAGCCAATTACGGCGAATATGCCATGGCTTCTGGGCAGGAATTTCCGATGCTTTTAAAAATGATCATTTCTGATGGTCGTCAAGAGATAAAAACAGAGATAAATTTTAACAAAGTGACTTTTAATGAACCGGTCGAAATGCCTTTTTCAGTATCGTCACGTTATAAAGTAATCCGATGAGAAGCTGTCTATTTCCTTTAGATTTATTACTTTCGCAATTAGTTTGCTAAAGTATAGGGTGAATTGATAGGATAGAAAGATGGCAAACACAAAAAAATAGTACTGTAAATGAACTTTAAAAAGACAATACTTGGTATAGCTGCTTTCCTATTCATGATTGGGATTTCATCGGCGCAGACTAGGGCTGAACTTGAAAAACAGCGTGAGAAACTCAACCGCGAAATTGCTGAATTACAAAATACGGTCAAAGAGATTGCAAAGGAAAAATCACTGACCCAACAACAAGTGACAGCATTGAGTAAGCAGATTAATTTGCGCGAGCAGAAGATAAATACCATTACTTCGGAAGTCGCTGTAATCAACAAACATATCAATGCCAATACCGCTGCCGTAAATAAGTTGAAGGCTGAATTGGAGAAGATGAAACGTGACTATGAAAAGATGGTGATGTTTGCGTTCAGAAACCGAAATGCCTATAATAAATTGATGTTTATTTTTGCATCAAAGGATTTTAATCAGGGGTTCCGACGGGTTAAGTACTTACAACAGTTTAATGATTCTAGAAAGCTGAAAGCTGCTGATATCGAAAATACCAAGAAACAGATTGAACAAAAAATAGCTCAATTGCAGGCGGACCGAAACAAACAGGTTGCCTTGATGAAAGAGCAGGAAAATGAGAAAAGAACAATATCTCAACAGCGATCTGTTTATTCTGGACAATTGAGTGAATTGATTGTTACAGAGCGCGGTGTCAAGAAAGATATTACCCAAAAGCAAAAAGAGGAGCGTCGTATTAATGCGGCCATTAAGGAGATCATTAGAAGAGAAATTGAGGCTGAACGTCGACGGGCTGAGGCGGCACGTCGTGCGGCAGAAGCGGCTGCTGAGCGTAACCGCAAAGCGAATGAGTCTACATCAACTACAAAAGGTAAGAACAATACAAGTTCGAAAGGCAGTAATACTACTCGAAAATCAGATTCTGAAGTCTTACGTAGCACACCGGAAGCAGTCAAACTTTCAAATGACTTCAGATCTAATCGCGGTAGTTTACCTTGGCCTGTTTCTAATGCGAAGATTATGCAAGAGTTTGGTTCGGAAAGTGTCGGTAGAAATGTCAATTGGGATCACGAAACTGTTAAAATACAAACATCAAGCGGTTCGGCTGTGAAAGCAGTATTTAATGGAGAAGTTTTGAGTATAGTATCGATGATGGGGCAGCGTATTGTCATGATTAAACACGGTGAATACTTTACTGTGTATATGAATTTGGCTGGTGTAAGTGTTTCAAAAGGGCAAAAAGTAAGCACGGGCCAAACTATAGGAACGGCTGATGTGGACTCGGATACGGGAGTTCCGATGGTAGAATTTTCTGTGCTACAAGGAACAACACCGCTGAATCCGATGTCATGGTTGGCGAGATAAGAAATAATTACTATATTTAATAATTATCATTACATTTGTAAAGAGAGAGAAAAGTTTTAGTTTAAAAGAATTGAAAAACAAGAAATTATAGTTATGTCAACATCATTATTAATCATGGGAATCGGGGGGCAAGAGTTAATTGTCATTGTAGTAATATTGTTACTATTATTTGGTGGCAAGAAGATTCCTGAATTGATGCGCGGATTGGGTAAAGGAGTTAAGGAATTTAAAGAAGGCCAAAAAGATGAGTCTTCACCTGAAAAAAAATCTGAAATAGAAGATAACAAATAAGGGAGGTTTTGATCCCATATAGCATGGATACGATTTTGTGAGGAACAAAATCGTATTTTGTTTTATACTCGACCTACAGCTAAATAGGGCGAAAACCATTTTTATACTAAAATCCATTTCTAAACGTTTAGATTATTGTTGATTTTTCAGCAGATGAATCAAACTCGGATTTAACAGTAAATTTATGATCGGAAAACAGACGTTAATTTCAATACTAGGAGGGGTATGCTATGTACTACCACTCATGGCCCAAGAAAGCGCTGTAGAAGGCATGAAAGAAGCCGCCCATACCTTCTTTCAAAAAAGTATCGAAAAAGAAAAACAAGAGATTTACCAATACCTTGACAGTATAAAATCTTCCGGAAATAACGGGAAGCATGATGCTGAAATTACAGATGAAGATATACAGCTCGTGCGGAAACTGAAAGCAATAGAACGTGAGGTTCCATTGGACTACTCACCGCGAGTGAAAGATCTGGTTGCTAAATATACGTCGGATAATTATAACCCTTATATGTGTAGGATGATGGGACTAGGGCAATACTATTTCCCATTGTTTGATAAAATCATGGATGAAGTTGGAGTGCCACGGGAACTCAAATATCTAAGTGTAGTCGAATCATCATTAAATCCACGCGATATCTCCAGTGCCGGAGCAACAGGCTTATGGCAATTGATGTATTATGAAGCCAAAACTTATCATCTTACAGTGGACAGTTATACCGACCAACGTATGGATCCGATTGCTTCTAGTTATGCCATCGCAAAAATCTTAAAAGAAGCTTACGATGAATATGGCGATTGGCTATTAGCGATAGCATCCTATAATGGTGGTAAAGGAGCGGTTAGCCGTGCGATCCAACGTTCCGGAAAAGAGAATGCTACTTTTTGGGATATCGCACCATATCTAACACAACAGACCCAAAACTATATCCCTAAGTTCATCGCAATGACATATGCGATGAAATACGCGGACGAAAATGATATCAATGCTGCGGATACTGAACTTTCACTAAGAACTCAAGCATTAGATATCAATAAACGGATTTCATTGAACCAAATAGCGGATGCTTTACATGTCTCAAAAGAGACATTACGTGCATTGAATCCTAGTTTTAAAAGAAATGTATTAAATGGTACCGAAGAGTCTCCATTGCGATTGGTGTTACCTGTTTTGGATAAAAAGATTGCCTCAGAAGAATTGTATGCAGCTCTCAACACACCAATATCTTCCGCAACTCTTAGTCAGACGGAAAATTTGAGTGAACCTTTACAAAATGGCAAATATAAAGTGAAAGTTGGTGAGACATTCGCTTCCATTGCTGACAAGTTTGAAGTAACAGTACAGGATATAAAATCGTGGAATAACCTGCGCGGCAATCAAATTGTCCCTGGACAAAACTTACTGATAAAAAAGGAGGATGATTTCGTAAACGCGAAATTAGCTCGTAATACAGAAAGATCTTCAAAGAAGAATCAACAGCATGCCGCTAGCGCTACACGTACAGCTTACTATGTCGTGAAGAAAGGCGATACTTTATCTGATATCGCAGATAAAAATGGTACATCAGTCGGTCGACTTAAAAGTGAAAATGATTTAAACGGAAGCCGGATAAAACCGGGGATGAAATTGAAAGTCTCAAAGAAATAACAGCATGGTTTAAATTAACCATGCTGCATCTTCTTCTTTATCAAATTCTTCAAGAGTAACGGTAACATGTTCTCTTAATATCGTTGAAAGCTTCGTGCCATAGTAGTCACTAAATATAGGGAACTTATGGTGGCTTCTATCAATTAATACAGCCGTTCTCATTTTCTTCAGTGGAACGTTCAAAAATACACCCAGTCCATAAGCTAAGGCTCTACCACTATTCAACACATCATCAACCAAGATGATGGTCTTGTCTTTTGCAATATCAACAGGTATGTCTGTGCTTGCACTCAGTGATCTACTCGTTTTCTTCATGGTAACTTTAATCAGCAGAATTTCTTTCGTTGAAATCTCCTGTAAAATTGCTTGAAGGCGTTGCGCAAATACATAACCCCGGTCGGCAATTCCTACTAATACAAGTGTTTCATCTTCAAAATTGTCTTCCAAAATTTGATAGGCAATCCGAATAGATTTTTGTTTTATTTGTTCTTTATTTAAGATGAGCGTTTTCTTTGAAGACATAATAGTATTCCAATGATTATAGGGTAAAAATAGGATATTATATTGTATAAAAAAAGTCCAAAACGAGTTAAACGCTTTGGACTTTCCTAGATCGAACCGATCTTATTAATTCAATTTATTATCTTTTTCTGCTTTTAATATTTCTGCAGTAAGCGATCTATTATCTTCTGGTAAGCGACCGCCATTGTAATAATAACGTCTCCAGTATGGTTCATCTAAATTGCTGATCATAACTCCTTTGCTAGATGAGGCATGTGCAAATTTATTGTCGCCAATATAAACACCAACATGGGTGATACTTTTACTTCTAATTTTAAAGAATACCAAATCACCTGCTTTTAGCTCATTTTTTTCGACAGTTTTGACTTGAGAATATTGATTTCTGCTATTATATCCTAACGAAGTATTAAATACTTTGTCGTATAATTCATAAGAAAATTTAGAACAATCAATGCCTCTTTTTGAATCTCCTCCTAGACGGTATGGAGTACCCAACCATTCGTAAACAAATTGATAAAGTTTGGTATTTGTTGTTGCTGAGACTGCAACTCCCATAATTTGTGAAAAGTATTCTTTCGCTAGGTTATCAGGATCTGATTCTGGTTTGGAGTTTCTGTTGGTTTGTGCCTGCGACACTAGACATAAGCCGATAAATAGCATTGACGCTATAAATTTCTTTGTTTTCATTAAATCGCTTTTTTGTACAACATTTAACTTTTAAAAATTCAACACTGTCATCTATTTTGGACAGCACTGTTGCGAATATAATACAATATCAGTTTAAGGTCAAATTTATTTTAAGGTATTTAACGAAATTTTAACAATTTTAACATCTTTATCGGACCCACCTAGACTTATTGAAAATTAATGGTTCTGTCAATCGTCGGCTACATAAAGTAGATTGTTTGCTACACTTAAAAAAAATGTCTATCTGATAGAATGCCACTCTATTTGGGCTCTCATTGTGAATCTAAAAAAAAATATTAATTTTCTTTGGTAAAGTGATAATATTTGTTCTATATTTACAAAACATAAGCAATAGCAATGAACACAAATACAATTATTACATCGATTATTATTACCACCGGGATAAAACTCAGGAGGAAGTAGTTTCGTTGTATATAATTGTAGACACAATATTTAGAAGCGCTTTCCTCGACAAAGGAAAGCGCTTCTTTTTTTAGCACAAAAATCATCAATCTAAACAAACAGTATAAAACAGTATGAAAGTTTTAAAATTTGGAGGCACATCGGTCGGTACGGTAGAAAGTCTAAAGGCGGTCTTAAGTATTGTAAAAAAATCTTATGATGCAAAGGAAAAGCCATTGGTTGTGTTATCAGCTATGTCTGGTGTAACGAACTTGCTTACCCAGTTGGCTGAGGACGCTGCAGAAGGAAAGTCCTTTTCAGATGGCCTAAAGTCCCTGGAAGATAAGCATTTTACGGTTGTTAAAGAGCTTCTGGCTGTGAAATATCAAAATCCTGTATTTACAAAGCTAAAGTTGTTTTTTAATGAGATAGAAGATCTCCTCCAAGGAATTTTTGCGCTAAAGGAGCTGAGCAATCAAAGTAAAGATTTGATCCTTAGTTACGGTGAGCGTTGCTCAAATTATATGGTATCTAAGGTGATGGAACAATATATTCCTGAATCTCTATTTGTAGATGCATCCCATTATGTGAAAACAGATTCAAATTTCGGTAATGCTCATTTAAATGAAATGCTAACCGAGCAATTGGTCAAATCCTTGTACATAACGCATCGTGATAAGCTGCTGTTTGTTACAGGTTTTATCGGAAGTAATGAAAATGGGCGTATTACCACCTTGGGAAGAGGTGGATCAGATTATACTGCAGCGATCTTCGGCTCAATACTGGACGCAACAGCCATTGAAATTTGGACAGATGTGAATGGGATGTTAACCGCCGACCCACGTATTGTGAAGAAAGCTTTTTCCCTGCCTGTATTATCATATACAGAGGCAATGGAATTATCTTACTTCGGTGCTAAGGTGATTTATCCTCCTACGATGATTCCGGCTTTTTTAAAGAAAATACCGATTGTTATTCGAAATACTTTTGAACCTGATTTCTCAGGGACTGTGATTCAGTTTGATAGTGGAAAAACCGCTCTGCCAATCAAGGGAATTTCTTCGATCTCCGATATTTCTGTCATCAATCTGAGTGGATCAGGGATGATCGGTAAGTCGGGCTTTAGCGGACGGCTTTTTACGCTATTGGCTAGAGAGCAGATCAATGTTGTGCTAATCACTCAGTCTTCTTCCGAACATAGCATTACATTTGCTGTCAATCCATCAGATGCCAAACGTGCTATACAATTGATCGAAGTGGAGTTTGAGCTTGAAATCCAGGCGAATAAACTGGTCGTTCCTGCGATTGAAGAAAACCTGTCTGTATTAGCCATCGTTGGTGAAAATATGAAAAAAACTCCCGGTATGTCCGGTCGGTTATTTGCAGCGCTAGGACGGAACGGTATTAACGTCCGGGCTATTGCGCAGGGCTCATCTGAATACAATATATCTGTAATTATTGGTAAGGAAGATTTAGCAAAGGCACTTAATGCGGTACATGACGCGTTTTTCGCAGAGCTGAAGAAAACTTTGCATGTATTTAATATCGGTACCGGTAACATTGGTGCAACTTTATTTAAACAATTGGAAAATCAGCATGAATTCCTTTTGGATAAAAATGATATTGAAATTAAGGTTGTTGGAATCTCCAATAGCCGTAAAATGCTTTTTAATACCGAAGGTGTTGATTTAAATAATTGGTCCGATGAACTTGCTAAAAATGGAACTGAATCAGACCTGGCATTGTTTATTGATCGAATGAAGGCACTGAATTTACCGAACTGTGTATTTATCGATAATACTGCAAGCAAATTACCGGCGACCTACTACGAAGATATCTTTAAATCCAATATTTCGATCGTCACTTGCAATAAAATTGCGAATTCAGGTAAATACGAGCAATATAAAACACTCCGTGATACTGCTCATCGACACGGTGTAGATTTCTTTTATGAAACAAATGTAGGTGCTGGATTGCCTATCGTCAGGGTGCTTAAAGACTTGATGTTGAGTGGTGACCGTATCGTGAAGATAGAGGCTATTCTTTCAGGGACAATCTCCTATATTTTTAACAATTTTAAAGCAGATGCTTCTTTCTATGATGTCGTCAAACAGGCTCAGGAGCTTGGATATACCGAGCCAGATCCAAGAGATGATTTAGGTGGTATAGATTTTATGCGTAAAATGCTCATCTTGGCAAGAGATGCCGGGTATGCTGTTGAGGCCGAAGACGTAGACCTCGGCGCAATATTACCTCCAGCATGTTTGAAAGCAGATACTGTAGATTCTTTTTATACAGAATTGCAGCAAGAAAACGAATATTTCGAAGCAATGAAGAAGAAAGCTGCTAATGAAAATAAAGTAATCCGTTATATCGGGAAATTGGAAAATGGAAAAGTATCCATTGCGATTCAGTTTGTTGATGAAAACCATCCTTTTTATGCTTTATCAGGCAGCGATAACATTATATCGTTTACAACAGAGCGCTATAAAGAACGTCCCCTCGTAGTAAAAGGTCCTGGTGCGGGGGCTGAGGTGACAGCTGCCGGTGTATTTGCAGATTTGGTAAATGTTGGAGCATAAAAACTAGTCAAGGAAAATAAAAATTACGTGATGGCCAATAATTTAAATGTGGAGTATCTCAAGGATAAGGTGATAAATTTAGACAGCATGCTGTCCGAAGTTCGTGTTTTTGCGCCTGCAACTGTCGCAAATATGATCTGTGGTTTTGATATATTGGGGTTTGCTGTCGAGGAACCCGGTGATGAGGTGGTTATGCGGCGCACGCAACAACCTGGAGTAACGATTCGGGAAATAACTGGCGACGATGGAAGACTACCACTCGATCCCGGTAAGAATACGGTATCTGCCTGTGTTCAATATCTATTACAAGCCTTGAATATCTCTTCAAAGGTAGGTGTCGAAATTGAATTGCATAAACATATGCCAATTGGATCGGGACTTGGCTCCAGTGCAGCAAGTACCGTGGCTGGGCTTTTTGCCATCAATACCATGCTTGGAAACCCTTTGACAAAAGAAGAATTACTGCCATTTTGTGTTGAAGGTGAGCGTTTGGCTTGCGGTACAGGCCATGCCGATAATGTTGCCCCGGCGCTTTATGGAGGCATAACATTAATTCGGGGAAATGAACCTTTGGATGTTATTTCCATTCCTTCACCAAAAGAACTCGTAGCAGCGGTCGTTTTTCCACAGGTCGATGTTCCCACACGTGACGCAAGACAACTTATAAAAGATAAAGTGCTGTTAAAAGACGCCGTCACACAATGGGGAAATATCGCGGGATTGGTTGCCGCGTTGTTCAAGGAAGATTATGATCTCATTGCGCGAAGCATGAAAGATATTCTTATTGAACCAACCCGTGCAATTTTAATTCCTCAGTTTTATGAAATGAAAGAGATTGCCTTGAAAAATGGCGCCTTGAGTTTTGGTATTTCTGGCTCAGGACCTTCCGTCGTTGCAATAACACGGGATGAAAAAATAGCAAAGGATATTGCCGACAAAATACAAACTCATCTCAAAGAAAATGAAATTGATAGTTTTGGCTATGTTTCCCGTGTCAATGTGGAAGGACCCAGAATATTAGATTAAAAATTATTTAAGGACAGAAACGAGGTTTATAAAATCTTAGGTTAATTGATCATTGCCTCAGAAAAGATAATAAAATGAAATATCCACATTCTAAAGTCAACACGAATGAAAATAACAGGATGTTTTATCGGCCTCTACAAAAAGATTATTTACATATGAAATTTTATAGTACAAATAATAAAACATTAGAAGTCTCCTTCAAAGATGCGGTCTTCAATTCTCTCCCTGCAGACAAAGGATTGTATATGCCTGAAGAGATACCACAATTGGATCCGCTGTTTATTAAGAATATTCAACAGTATTCCTTGCAGGAGATTGCTTTTGAAGTAGCTTCTACACTATTGGGAAATGATATTCCCAAAGACGATTTAAAACAGATTGTGAACGATGCCATCAATTTTGATGCTCCTGTAAAATTCTTGACCGACAGCACCGCTGTGCTTGAACTATTTCATGGGCCATCTTATGCCTTTAAGGATTTTGGGGCTCGCTTTATGAGTAGGGTCATGGGCTATTTTTCAAAGACTGACGATAAATTACTGGACGTACTTGTCGCGACATCAGGCGATACCGGTGGAGCTGTTGCCTTGGGCTTTTTGGGAGTAGAAGGAACACGTGTGACGATACTATATCCTAAAGGTAAAGTCTCGGAGGTTCAGGAATTACAACTGACCACTAATGGACAAAATATTCGTGCTATTGAGGTAGAAGGAACCTTTGACGATTGTCAGGCATTGGTAAAACAAGCCTTTAGTGATGCCGAACTTAATGCTATATTGCGTTTGACTTCCGCTAATTCAATCAATATAGCACGGTTGATCCCACAGACATTTTATTATTTTTATGCGTATGCACAATTGAAGTCACAAGGAGTCAATGAGGTCGTATTTACAGTGCCGAGTGGTAATTTTGGTAATATTGGAGCTGGTTTATTGGCTTATAAAATGGGACTTCCAGTGAAACATTTTGTAGCAGCAACAAACGTCAATGATACCGTTCCTAGATTCCTTTCTTCAGGTAAATATGAGCCACTGCCTTCTGTTCAAACCCTAAGCAATGCCATGGATGTGGGAAATCCAAGCAACTGGGTACGTATACAGGATCTCTTTGGCGGAAATGTGGCTGAATTAAAAAATATGCTTTCTTCTTATACATTTACAGATGAAGAAACAAAAGAAGGAATGCAGAAATTACTTGAAGAATCGGATTATATCGCCTGTCCGCATACAGCAATTGCCTGGCTTGGCGCTCGTGCTTATGCAAATGAGTACCCCGGTCCGTATGCTTCAGTTTTCTTATCGACAGCACATCCCTGCAAATTCCCGGATGCAATAGCCGCAGATGTATTCGAAAAAATAGTTTTGCCTGTCGGCGCAGAAACATTGCAAGGAAAAGAGAAATTAGCAGAATCTTTGAAAGTTGATTTTGAAGCCTTCAAAAAATATTTAATCAACCATAACTAAACGTTGAGGGCTCCTTAGGAGCCCTTTTATTTTTATTCAGAAATAGTTGAGTTTTTTGGATTAAAAGGATTTTTGGGAAATATATAATGTATTGAGGATGTTAGATTGTTTTATCCGGAAAGTTTCATCAGGATGTCGAATTAATAAGTTAATTTTGCAACAATGAAATCAGTTTATTTGAATAAGGGTAAGGATAAAGCTGCCTGGCAATTGCATCCTTGGGTATTTTCTGGAGCAATTAAATCATTGTCCGATAAAATTGAAGATGGCGAAGTTGTTGGCGTTTACAATGCTGAACGTGAATTTATTGCCTATGGTCTATTTCACAATAGCTCGCGTGTAGCCATTCGTTTATTGGAGTGGAACCCTCAAGCACAGATTGATGCAGATTGGTGGCGTGCCCGAGTTCAGAAGGCTGTTGCAGCAAGACAGCATCTGTTGCAAGAAGGCGTTACCAATACAGTTCGTTTAATCTTTGCTGAAGCAGATTTTCTTCCTGGACTTATTGCAGATAAATACGCAGATTTTATATCCATTCAGATTCATTCAGTTGGGGTGGAAAAAGTCAAATCCATTATTATAGATGAATTGAATGCTTTGCTGCAACCCAAAGGAATTTATGAGCGCAGTGATCTGAAATCCCGCGAACATGAAGGATTACCCGATACCAATGGACTTTTGTTTGGAGAACTTCCATCTGAATTTGTCGACGTTATCGAAAATGGCATTCATTATAAGGTTAACATTATTGATGGGCAAAAATCGGGATTTTATTGCGACCAACGTGAAAATCGCCAGCTAACGGCCAACTACGTTTTGAATAAACGAGTCCTAGATTGTTTCTGCTATTCCGGTGGTTTTACGTTAAATAGTTTGAAAAGTGGCGCTGCAGAAGTCATATCTGTAGATAGTTCTGCACTGGCTATTGAAACCCTGGAAAAGAATATTGTTGAAAATGGTTTTGAACCTAGTCGACATAAAGCAATATTGTCTGATGTAAACAAGCAATTGCGTAAATTCATTGATGAAGGGGAAAAATTTGATCTGATTGTCCTGGATCCACCGAAATATGCACCCTCTCGATCTGCATTGGAAAGAGCATCAAGGGCGTATAAAGACCTGAATCGCCGCGGATTGATGTTGTTAAATAGCGGTGGTTTATTAGCGACATTTTCTTGTTCAGGTGCGATGGATATGGATACGTTCAAACAAGTGCTCGCTTGGGCTGCACTGGATGCCGGTAAGGAAATTCAGTTTATCAGACAATTTCATCAACCTGAAGACCATCCTGTCCGGGCCTCGTTCCCCGAAGGTGAATATCTGAAAGGATTGTTGGTACGCGTATTGTAATTATTATATGAAGGTAGTTTAGGTTGGTTTGTTAAAATCAACCTTTTTAATTTTTGAAAGACGTCATGATACAAGAGAAGGCGGGTAGACCTATTTTTTCTATTTTGTTTGCCGTGAGTATGGTGCATCTTCTGAACGATATGATTCAGGGAGTGATACCGGCAACCTATCCCTTGCTCAAAGAAGAGCATCATCTAAGCTTTTCTCAGGTTGGGATGATTACAATGGTTTATCAGATAGCAGCTTCAATATTCCAGCCTGTTGTAGGCTCATTTACGGATAAACATCCTGTACCGTACTCCCAGATTATAGGGATGTCTTTTTCACTTCTCGGTATGTTTTTGTTTTCGAAAGCACATAGTTATGAATGGATCTTATTTTCTGTTTTTCTGGTCGGGATTGGATCTTCAATCTTTCACCCTGAATCTTCTCGTGTAGCTTATATGGCGTCGGGAGGAAGAAGAAGTATGGCACAATCTATTTTTCAGATCGGAGGCAATGCAGGGACCGCAATGGCTCCAATCATTGTCGCTTTTTTGGTTTTACCGAGAGGGCAACAGGCGATCGCTTGGATGTGCTTATTTACCATTCTCGGCCAATTTATATCTTATTATATCGGTAGTTGGTATAAAAAGAGGCTTCAAAGCTCCGCTAAATCAACGAAGAGAACAATACGCGTACCTGATCTACCCAATAGCAGAATCGTCGTGACGGTTATTATACTCCTATTACTGATTGTTTCAAAATACTTCTATATAGCAAGTATCACAAACTACTTCCAGTTTTATACAATCAAGAAATTCGGAATCAATGAAGTGGAAGCACAAGTCTATCTATTTTATTTTCTGATAGCCGTTGCGGTGGGAACCCTACTTGGAGGAGCATTCGGCGATCGATTTGGTCGCAAATATGTCATCTGGTTCTCCGTCTTGGGCGTTGCGCCATTTGCATTGGCATTACCCTATGTTGGACTTACGATGACGGGGATATTAATCGTGATTATTGGGTTGATTTTATCATCAGCTTTTCCAGCAATTATTGTTTATGCACAAGAACTATTGCCTAAAAAGTTGGGTATGGTTTCAGGTTTATTTTACGGCTTTGCATTTGGAATGGGGGGGATTGGATCCGCTGTACTTGGCTGGCAGGCAGATCATACTTCCATCGAGTTTATTTATCACTTATGTTCCTATCTGCCATTGATCGGTATTGTGGCTTATTTTCTTCCCAATCTACAAAAAACACCTTATAAAGAAATTTAGATTTAACATATAGGCATATGTTAAAAAAGAAAGAGCGGATTTCAATAAAGTATCCGCTCTTTTCTTTTATTACTTGATGCAGTCCATCCAGGCTGAGGCCATCATTTGTGCCCCAGCAAGCGTGGGATGTACGCCGTCCGCAGCCCAATAGGCACCAGGGGCATTCTTTTGAGCATTGTCGAATATTTTTTGATAGGGGATAAGAATTGCTCCAAATTCTTTGGCGATCTCACGAGCGGATTCTTGATAAGCCAAAAATTTTGGATACCAAGCTTCAGTAATGTGACCTACACCCTTTACTGCAAAAGGCTCTCCAATGATCAATTTGACATTTGGAAGCTTTTGTAATGTCTCCTGCAATAGCTGTTTGTACTGGGATTTATACTCTTCAACCGTAGTCTGTGCTCCTCGATCGATTGTCCGCCAGAAATCGTTCACACCAATCAAAATACTCAATACAGTAGGGTTAATTGCCAGAGTATCCTCCTGCCAGCGCTTTTGAAGATCGGGTACACGATTTCCGCTAATACCTGTATTATATACCTTTAGTCTCTTTGCTGGATATTTATTTAAGAGTTGGCTGGCAGCCAATAAAGCATAACCATGCCCCAGCGCTGCGGTGTCATTGGCATTTTTGTTATTTCTATCTCGGCCCACATCCGTAATGGAATCGCCCTGAAATAAAATGATGTCGTCGTTATTTAAAGTGATTTTTGAGGAACCGACTGTTGATTCGTGTGCGAATACATCGTTTCTCAGTAAATCGGCGCCAGTCAATAGACCGGTGCCAATAATGCTTTTTTTGATAAATGATCTGCGGTTTGTGTTCATTATTAGGTTTTTGTTATGTTTAAAGTTACATACTTTAGGCATACTTTTCCAAACCTTTTATAATGATGTTACAAGCTTTTTCAATTTCTAGATTTGTAATAGTCAATGGTGGGGCGACACGGAGTGCCGTTTCACAATGCAGATACCAATCGATCATAACCCCTTTTTCAGCACAATACTTACTCACATTGTAAACTTGATCAAAAGAAGCCAGTTGCAGACACATCATAAGGCCTAGTCCTCGAATTTCTTTAATTGCAGGATGCCTGAGTTTTTCTTTAAATAAAAGCGATTTTCGCTCAACCTGTTCGACTAATTTTTCTTCCTTGATAACAGCTAGTGAAGCCCGCGCTGCGGCACAACTCACAGGATGCCCCCCGAAAGTTGTGATGTGCCCAAGCATGGGATTATCCTTAATAACGTCCATCACTTCTTTGGCTGCAACAAATGCACCCAAGGGCATACCGCCTCCGATGCCTTTGGCAAGCATCAGGATATCTGGAACAATAGCAAAATGTTCGAAGGCGAAAAGACGGCCTGTTCGACCGAAACCTGTTTGAATTTCATCAAAGATCAGTAAAGTACCTGTTTCATTACAGCGTTTTCTAACAGCTTGCATGTAAGCGATATCCGGGACTCGGACACCAGCTTCTCCCTGAATAGCTTCGAGGATGACAGCAGCAGTTTGTTCCGTAATCTTTGTGAGATCTTCCATGTCATTAAACCCGATAAAATCTATTTCGGGAAGGAGGGGGGCATACGCTTTGCGATACTCATCGTTTCCGATCAGACTGAGCGCGCCTTGTGTGCTGCCGTGGTACGCTTTTTTTGCAGCGATAATCTGCCTGCGACCAGTATATTTCTTTGCTATTTTCATAGATCCCTCTACGGCTTCCGTTCCACTGTTGGTGAGGTAGACTGATTGAAAATTAGCGGGAAGTTCTGCTAGTAATTCTGTAGCAAATTGCACCTGTGGCGCCTGCACAAATTCACCATAAACGGTGACATGTAAGTACTGCTCCAATTGTGATTTTATAGCCTCTAAAACCTTCGGATGACGATGGCCTATATTGCTGACATTGAAGCCGGAGACCAAATCCATATATTCTTCTCCATTGGGGCCATAAAGGTAGACACCTTCAGCCTTAACTACTTCAACCAATCTAGGTGAGCTAGATGTTTGAGCAGTATTCATTAAAAATAATTCTCTGTTGCTTAACATGATCTTACAAATGTCCGAAAATAAAAAAGAAGTCTTCAAGACTTCTTTTTTATTTTCGAGATTATTTTCTTCTATTCTGCAGGGATTTGTATAGATGTTCTCTGAATTCCTGTTCTACTTCAAAAAATTGCGATGCCCGCGCATTGCCAATAACTTTGGCAAATTTGACCCGGTATTCTTTTTTGATCTCCACTTCTTTAACATCATACTGTAAGACATCTCTGGAACCACCTCTAAAACTATTTTTGGGAGCACCATTCAATTTTTCTTTTCTGATATCCCAAAGTGTTTGGCTATACTCATTATAGAGCGGAAAGAATTGCTGAGCCTCTCTTGGCGTTAAATCTAGTTCTTTAGTAATGTAAGCTATTTTTTCATTTTCTATAGCTTGAAATCGATTTTTGTCTTGTGCAAAGCCCAAGGCAATAGAAAATATACTAAAGAACAATGTTATCCATATGTATTTTTTATCGAACATCATTATAAGGTATAGTTTAGATAATCTTCTATTTCTTGTTTAGATATATTACTCCCAAATCCCTTGGTAGGGAGATTCGCTTCATCGGTATACTGGGACATATAGATCATATCATCACCAGAAGCTGAAGCCGCAAGGTAATTAATAATTTCCTGCTTAGGAATTTCTGACAAATGTTGGCTCAACTGCTCTTCTGCAACTGTTTCTACGGGAGCTGCATTTTGTTGTTGATACTGATACCCCCAATATCCTCCTATGCTCAACATGGCGGCAAAAGATGCTGCAACAGCATAGCGTGCATACCATTTTTTCGGTCTTCCTATTTGATGGATAGGTGTATGATCTTTTTCAGGCTCCTGCACAGCATTAATAATACTGTCGGAAAGAGTCTCAAAATAATGTTGTGGTACATCAAAGCCTGCAGTCACAACCGTTTCTTTGAGTTTTTCTTCAGCGATACGAGCAAAAATAGTCGATTCAACTGTTTCTTCATAGCCAGCCGGAACAGAGAAACCATCTGTAGGAACTGTTTTCTTCAATTCCTGCTCAGCTAAACGGGCGAAGATGGAATCTTCAAGCGTTTGATTATAAGCAGAAGGCATTGTAAAGCCATCAGATACAATCGTTTCTTTTAATTTGTCTTCTAAAATTCGGTTGAGGATAGTTGAAGATAGTTCGGAAGCATAATTTTCAGGAATTTCAAAGCCGTCAGTAGCAACTTGATTTTTTAAATTGTCTTCTGCTACTTTACACATAATGGCCTCAGATAGGCTATCAAAATATCCTTCTGGAACCTCAAAGATGGATTCTTCCTTGCATTCAATCAATTTGACTTGCGTAATTATTTTTGATTCTAAATCACTGAAATAATTTTCAGGTAAGCCAAATGGATTTTCACGCAACGATGCTGGAAGATTTGTAGGCTCCAGCCCATCATGATATGTGCCATTTTCCTTCATAGTATTTGTTAGAACCTAATTTCGCTAAAAGGTTTAATCGTTGTTGTTAAAAAATGCCTCTATTTTTTTGACGGCCAAATGATAAGAGGCTTTAAGCGCTCCAACACTTGTTCCGAGAACTTCTGAAATCTCTTCATATTTCATGTCTTCAAAATATTTCATATTGAAGACCAATTTTTGCTTCTCTGGCAAGGTCAACAAAGCCTGTTGTAATTTCATTTGAGCTCTATCACCATTGAAATAATTGCCATCAGCAAGCGTTTCTGCCAGATAAGCAGTCGTGTCGTCATCCAACGACACGTTCTGCTTTTGCTTTTTCTTATTTAAGAAGGTAATACATTCATTTGTTGCAATACGATAAAGCCACGTGTATAACTGTGAGTCTTCCCGGAAGTTCCCAAGGTTCTTCCATACTTTCACAAAAATATCTTGTACAACATCGTCCGCATCGTCATGATCGATGACCATTCTTCGCACATGCCAATAAATCTTCTGTTGATATTTCTTCAACAATAAACGGAAAGCTTCTTCTCGCGTACTCTCTTCGGCGAATTTTGCTATAATTAAAGCGTCATCCATATATTGACTTGCGTAGTTTTGTTATTTTCTTTTGATTACTTTTTGAGCCGCTGCAACAATAGCCGCTGCATTCAGACCGTATTTTTCCATCAATTGAGCAGGAGTACCTGATTCTCCAAAACTATCATTTACAGCAACGTATTCTTGTGGAGTAGGCAACTCTCTTGTTAATACCTGAGCAACGCTATCACCTAAACCGCCAAGACGATTATGCTCTTCCGCCGTTACGACACATTTGGTTTTAGCAACAGATTTTAAAATAGCTTCTTCATCCAAAGGTTTGATTGTATGGATATTGATAATCTCAGCGTTGATGCCCAACTCAGCTAATTGCTCACCAGCTTGGATAGCTTCCCATACCAGATGACCTGTAGCAATGATCGTAACATCCGTTCCTTCATTTAATAATACCGCCTTACCAATCACAAATTCCTGATCAGCAGGAGTGAAGTTAGGAACTACAGGACGGCCAAAACGCAAATAAACCGGTCCATCATATTTGGCTGCAGCAATCGTAGCGGCTTTTGTTTGATTGAAATCACAAGGATTGATCACTGTCATTCCAGGCAACATTTTCATCAAACCGATATCTTCTAAGATTTGGTGAGTTGCACCATCTTCACCTAAGGTTAGACCAGCATGTGACGCCGCAATTTTTACATTTTTGTCCGAGTATGCGATCGATTGGCGAATCTGATCATAAACACGGCCTGTTGAGAAATTTGCGAATGTACCTGTGAATGGTATTTTACCACCGATCGTAAGTCCGGCAGCAATACCCATCATGTTTGCTTCCGCAATACCGATTTGGAAAAAGCGCTCAGGAAATTCTTTGATAAAATCGTTCATTTTTAACGAACCGATTAAATCAGCACATAATGCAACTACATTCTCATCTTGCTTTCCTGCTTCTAGTAAGCCCGCACCAAATCCTGAGCGTGTATCTTTTGACTCTGTATAAGTATATTTTTTCATGCTAGTAATCTCCTAAAGTTTCTGTAAGCTGATTCAACGCCGACGCCAATTGTTCGTCATTTGGAGCAACACCATGCCATTTATGAGAACCCATCATAAAATCAACACCGCTACCCATTTCAGTATGCATCAGAATAATAACCGGTTTACCTTTTCCTGTGCGTGATTTAGCTTCTGCTAAACCTGCAACAACAGCATTCATGTCATTGCCTTTAGCAATTTCCATCACATCCCAGCCAAATGCTTCCCATTTTGCACGAAGATCACCAAGAGATAATACTTGATCTGTAGATCCGTCAATTTGTGCTTTGTTATAGTCAACAGTAGCAATTAAATTGTCGATTTTGTTGTGTGGTGCGTACATTGCAGCTTCCCAAACTTGGCCCTCCTGCAATTCGCCATCACCCATTAAAACATAAACTAGATTATTGTCTTTATTCAATTTTTTTGCCTGTGCGGCTCCAATTGCAACAGATAATCCTTGGCCCAATGATCCCGAAGCAATACGAATACCCGGAAGGCCTTCGTGTGTTGTTGGGTGACCTTGAAGTCTGGAATTGATTTTTCTGAACGTTGCTAATTCGCTCACTTCAAAATATCCCGCATGCGCCAATGTACTGTAAAATACAGGAGAGATGTGTCCATTTGACAGGAAGAATAAATCTTCTCCTTTTCCATCCATGTCAAAGGAAGGATTGCGTTTCATTGCATTGAAATAAAGCGCCACAAAGTAATCTGTACAACCTAACGAACCACCTGGGTGTCCTGATTGACAAGCGTGTACCATACGTACGATATCACGTCTTACCTGTGATGCAATTTGTTCTAGTTTGTTAATATCTGCACTCATTTTTTTTGTTGGTTTCACAATTGGTCGTAAAGTTAACTATTTTTAAGCTAGATGCTTGTTAAAAAATGAATTTATATTGACTTATCCCAGATCGACGATGTGTTTGATCTGCGGATTTTTATTTTTTTTGTACCTTGCTTCACTTTATAAAACCAACAATTTTCAGCATAATGCCTAATCAACTCAAAAGCAGCCTTATTATTTCAGCGCTCTCAGCCCTTTATTTGCATTCTTCTGCCCAGCACATCAACATTTACCATAAGGATTGGATCGATTTTAACAAAAATGGGAAAAAGGATATTTATGAAGACCCCAAACAGAAAATAGCCAGTCGCGTGGAGGATCTGTTGCGTCAAATGACTGTTCAAGAAAAGGCCAATCAGACGGTTACACTCTACGGTTATGGGCGGGTTTTGAAAGATGAGCAGCCCACTGCCGCTTGGGACAAAGAGATTTGGAAACACGGCTTGGCCAATATCGACGAAATGTTGAATAGCTTGGCTTATAATAAGTCGGCAAAAAGTTCATTTTCGTATCCCTTCAGCCGCCATGCTCAAGCCTTAAATAATGTTCAAAAATGGTTTGTGGAAAACACACGACTTGGTATTCCCGTTGATTTTACCAATGAGGGGATTCATGGACTCAACCATGATCGCGCTACTTCCCTGCCGGCACCAATCAATATTGGAAGTACATGGAATACTTCACTGGTACGTAAAGCTGGCGATATAATTGGTAGGGAAGCCAAATATCTGGGCTATACCAATGTCTATACGCCTATTCTTGATGTTTCTAGAGATCCGCGCTGGGGAAGAGTGGTTGAAACCTATGGCGAAGATCCGTTTCATATTGCTGAAATGGGGAAACAAGTTGTTTTAGGGATTCAACAAAATGGAGTCGCATCCACATTGAAACATTATGCGGTCTATTCTGTGCCCAAAGGGGGAAGAGATGGCAATGCACGTACGGATCCTCATGTTGGCTTTCGTGAGATGCATTCGCTTCACCTCTATCCATTTAAAAGGGTCATAAAGGAAGCCAAACCCTTGGGAGTCATGAGTAGTTATAATGATTATGATGGCGTGCCTGTATCTGCCAGCAGCTATTTTTTACAGGACTTACTCCGAAAAGAGTATGGTTTTGAAGGGTATGTGGTGTCCGACAGTGAGGCTCTAGAGTTTATTTACAACAAACACCATGTTGCTGCAAACTATAAAGATGCTATTAAACAGGCATTAGAGGCGGGTTTGAATGTGCGGACAAATTTTGATCCACCGAGTACATATCTAACGCCACTAATGGAACTAATAGAAGAAGGAGGGCTGGATATCAAAATATTGGATCAGCGGGTTCGCGAAGTCCTGACCGTGAAATTTAAACTGGGTTTATTTGATCATCCATTGAGAGAAGATATAGCGATAGCCGATAAAAAGGTGCATACCCCCGCAGATGAAGAAGTATCACTTCAAATGAATAAGGAGTCTATTGTTCTGTTGAAAAATGAACAGAATCTTCTCCCAATAGACGTGAATAAATACAAACGAATTTTGGTTACGGGACCAATGGCAGAAGCAACAAATTATACGACAAGTCGCTATGGACCTTCCAATAATCCGATCACCACCATCAAAGATGGGATTATAAACTATGGAAAAACAAAGGCACTTCGGGTTGATTATGCAAAAGGGGTAGATGTCGTGGATAAAAACTGGCCTGAGAGTGAGATTATTCCAACAGACTTGTCCGGCGAGGAGCTGGAAAAGATGGCCGAAGGTGTTCGTCTCGGTAAAGAATCTGACCTAATCATAGCGGTAATGGGCGAGTCGGAACGGGAAGTCGGTGAAAGTCGATCGCGATCAGATCTAAATTTGCCAGGCAAGCAACGCGACTATTTAATGAAATTGAAGGAAACAGGTAAACCTATTGTGCTGGTACTTGTCAATGGTCGTCCACTTACTGTCAATTGGGAAAACAAATATCTACCTGCAATTGTGGAGAGTTGGTTTCTTAGCAATCAGTCGGGAAATGTTCTTGCCGAAATGCTGTTTGGAGGGTATAGCCCTAGTGGAAAATTGCCCATTTCATTTCCGAAGTCCGTCGGACAGGTTGAAATGAATTTTCCGACCAAGCCCGCTGCACAGGCGGGGCAACCTGGGGTCGGACCCAATGGGTGGGGCAATAGTCGGGTTGTTGGATTCTTATACCCTTTTGGATATGGATTAAGCTACACAGATTTTAGTTTTTCAAATTTACAACTCGCTAAGAAACAGATCAGACCAACGGATTCCCTTACAGTTACGGTTGATATTGAAAACATAGGGAAGAGGAAAGGCGCCGAAGTTGTTCAGCTTTATATCAAAGACGTGCTGTCTTCGGTAACGACATATGAGATGGATTTGCGTGGATTCGAAAAAGTTGAACTTAATCCAGGGGAAAAGAAGACCTTACAGTTTACGATCTTACCTGCCCACCTGGAACTTTTGGATCAGCACAATAACTGGACAGTTGAACCCGGCAAATTTGAACTATTTATCGGTAATTCTTCTGTTAATCTTCCGCTTAAAGATTCATTTGAAGTAGTCAATTAGGTTAAAAAATGCTATACCAAGCAGATGGTGGATAGCGATTATTTCTTCTTAAGACTAGTGAATAAAAAAAGGATTCAGCAAAATTAATTACTGAATCCTTTTTTTATTGTATCGAATAGCTGTGATTACATGGCCTCAGCGACAACTTCAGTCACTTCTGGAACCATGCGTTTCAACAATCCCTCAATTCCTGCTTTTAATGTGATTGTCGAAGATGGACAACCACTGCAAGAACCTTTTAGTTCAACTGTCACAATACCTTCGTTGAAGGATTTATAATGGATTGCTCCACCATCTTGTTCAACAGCAGGTCTTACATAATCATGTAATACTTGTTGTATCTTCACTTCAGTTTCAGTACCTTCAAAATTAACCTCTGTATCGTGGTGTACCGTTTTTACAGCAAGTTCAGACTCTACAGCACCTTTTACAAAGTCTTTTAGCAAGGCTTCAATGTCTTCCCATTCCGCATCTTCAGTTTTGGTAATGGTCACGAAGTTACTTGCAAAAAATACCCCATTTACAAAGTTAAATTTGAATAATTCAAGTGCAAACGGTGAATCTTGTGCTGCTTCTTTATTTGGAAAATCCACACTACCGTTGATCAACAATTTATTGACCAAGAACTTCATTGTAGAAGGGTTGGGTGTAGACTCTGTATATACGTTAATCGTAGCCATGTAGTATCTATTTTTATTCCAAGCAAATATAGGTCAAATGAAGCTTTGTTAAGGTCATCTATAAGTAAAAGCTTATAAAGTGACACCTGTGTAGTTAGAAGGACTGATCGCTTTCAGTTCCTCTTTAACTTCCGCTGATACATTTAGATTATCAACAAATGTTGCTATCGTTTCTTTTGTAACATGTGTGTTGGTACGTGTTAGGTCTTTTAAAGCTTCATACGGCTTTGGATAGCCTTCCCTTCTCAATATAGTTTGTAGTGCCTCCGCAACAACAGCCCAATTATTTTCAAGATCATTGGCCAACGCCTGTTCGTTTAAAATCAATTTGCGTAACCCTCTCAAAGTCGATTTAATAGCAATTAGGGTATGTGCAAACGGAACACCAATATTACGTAATACCGTAGAATCTGTTAAATCTCGTTGAAGGCGGGAAACTGGTAACTTAGCCGCAAGGTGCTCAAAAATGGCATTTGCAATACCTAAATTTCCTTCTGCATTTTCAAAGTCAATCGGGTTGACTTTATGTGGCATAGCCGAAGAACCGATTTGACCAGCAGTGATTTTTTGTTTAAAATATTCCATCGAAATATATGTCCAAATGTCACGGCATAAATCGATGACAATATTGTTTATCCGTTTTAAGGCATCACAGCTCGCCGCAAAGTTATCGTAATGCTCAATCTGTGTGGTCGTTTGTGAACGGTCTAACCCCAAGATATTGTTTACAAAATTATTCCCAAAATTGATCCAATTTGTCGCTGGATATGCAACGTGATGCGCATTAAAATTACCAGTTGCGCCACCAAATTTAGCGGAATACGGTACTTGATGTAATAGTTGCAATTGACGTTCTATGCGTTCGATAAAAACATAAAACTCTTTACCCAAACGAGTTGGAGATGCCGGTTGTCCATGGGTACGTGCCAACATCGGGATGTCTGACCATGACGTTGCTAATGATTTTAACTCATGAAGCAACTCTTCTATTGCCGGTGTATAACTTTCTTTAATGGCTTCTTTCCAGGAAAGTGGAATCGCTGTGTTATTGATATCTTGTGAAGTCAAACCAAAATGGATGAATTCAAGGTAGTCCTGTAATCCTAATTTTTCAAATTGATCTTTTAGAAAATATTCAACTGCTTTAACATCATGGTTCGTAACTTTTTCTGTGTTTTTGATCCAAATGGCATCTTCTTCAGAAAAATTCCTGTAGATATCCCGCAATTTTTCATTGAGTGTTTTGTCAAACTGTTGTAATTGAGCAATACCGGATTCACTTAATGCAATAAAATATTCGACCTCTACGCGTACACGATATTTTATTAAAGCAAATTCGGAAAAAAATGCTGAAAGTTCATTAGTATTATTGTAATAGCGTCCGTCAATAGGCGTAACTGCTGTTAAAGATGATAAAGCCATAGATTGAATGATTTTTGGCAAAGGTAAAAAAATGCTTGGAGCTTAGCAATTTAATTGGTGTAGATATAAAAAAAGCCTCCTTGTTGAAGGAAGCTTTTTATACGGTGTAAATTCTTTTTCAGAGAATTAGTGAGCAGCTTTAGTTGAATCAACTTTAGCAGCAGCTGAATCTACAGCAGTTTTTGCTGAATCCAATTGCGTGTTAGCTGAATCTAAAGCAACGTTAGCTGAATCAGTAGCAGCGTCAGTTTTTTTAGCTGTTTCACCACATGATGCGAAAGCCAATGTTAAAGCTAAACCTAAGAAACCGAATTTTAATGCGTTTTTCATTTTATTAAAATTAAAATATTTTTAAATCTTGTTATTTAGGAGTTAATACCATTAAACCAAAAAGGTAACCCCTGTATTTATTTTTTTTAAAAAAAGAAAGGCCTTTCGTAAAAAAGGCCTTCCAAAAGCTTTATTCAGTCCTGAATTATTTAGTAGCAGCTGAATCAACTTTAGCAGCAGCTGAATCAACTTTAGCAGCAGCTGAATCAACTTTAGTAGCAGCTGAATCTAATGTGTTAGCAGCTGAATCAACTAAAGCAGAAGCTGAATCTGCAGCACCTTCAGCTTTTTTCTCTGAATTGTTACAAGATGCGAAAGCTACAGTTAAAGCTAAACCTAAGAAACCGAATTTTAATGCGTTTTTCATTTTCTAATTTTCTAATTTAAATTGAAATAATTTTCTTTTTCATCTCTTAATACACGTAACCAAAAAAGGTAACCCAAAAAATGATGTTTTTTTAAAAATATTTTTAACACATTGTTTTTCATTTATTTATAATTCTATGTTTTATTCAAAACATTCCTGATTCCACTATTTTATTGATAGGGGATTGGGCGATATAAGGTAAGATATTGTCCATTCGTTTGTTTACCGGATAATTCCATCATGTCGTATCATGTCATTTCCAAACAATTTTGGATTATTTTTCTTATTTTAAGAAGTAAACACTTAAAAAGAAATTGCAGTTATGTTTGATAAAGTAAAGAATATAATGGATTTGGCAAAATCAATAGACTTTGGCAAATTGGAAGAAATATCGAAGAAAGTGGATTTGGGAGCAGTCATGGATGCCGTATCAAAAATGGATGATAAGCAGCTTCATGGTTTAATGAAAATGCTAAGTGCAGGAAAAGAAAAAAAGGAATTACCGCCTATTAATGGTGATTTCTATGCTATGGATAGCAAATTAAACGATTCAGATCGTGCATTGCAATTGAAGGTAAGGGAGTTTATGGAGACCGAAGTTAAGCCAATCGTCAATAAATATTGGTTAAGAGATGAGTTCCCTTTTGAAATAGTACCGAAACTAGCAGCTTTAAATATTTGTGGCTATACCTACGATGGGTATGGTTGTATGGGGGGAAGTTCATTAATGGAAGGGATCATAGCGGCGGAGATAGCACGGGTAGATGCTTCTGTAGCGACTTTCTTTGGCGTACAGAGTGGTTTAGCCATGGGATCAATTTATATTTGCGGATCCGAAGAGCAAAAACAAGAGTGGCTGCCCAAAATGCAGCAGATGCAAGTGATTGGTGCTTTTGGTTTAACAGAGCCCGAAGTAGGGTCGGGAGCAGCAGGCGGATTGACAACGACCTGTAGGAAGACAGCTGAAGGTTGGGTCTTAAATGGTCAAAAAAAATGGATCGGGAATTCCACCTTTTCCGATATCACAATCGTATGGGCAAGGGATCTTGATGATGGCGAAGTTAAGGGGTTTATTGTACGAAAGGATAATCCAGGTTTTTCAGTTGAAAAAATTAAAGATAAGATGGCTTTGCGCATTGTGCAGAATGGCCTTATTACTTTAGCGAATTGTATCGTTCAAGAAAGTGATCGCCTGCAACATGCAAATTCTTTTAAAGATACAGGAAAGGTTCTTCAGATGACGCGAGCAGGTGTCGCTTGGATGGCCGTAGGATGTGCGCGAGGCGCCTATGAAAATGCCTTGGATTATACGCGTAAAAGGAGGCAATTTGGTAAACCAATCGCTTCTTTTCAACTTATTCAAAATCACCTGGTTGAAATGTTGTCCAATTTGACAGCTATGCAAACGCTTGTCTTCAGATTATCTGAATTACAGGATAAAGGTGAACTAAAAGATGAACATGCCTCGCTGGCTAAAGTCTTCTGTTCTTTACGTACGAGAGATATTGTTTCCAAGGCTCGAGAGGTCATGGGTGGAAACGGTATTCTGTTGGAGTATAATGTCGCACGGTTTTTGGCCGATGCCGAAGCAATTTATTCCTATGAGGGGACAAAAGAAATCAATTCACTCATAGTTGGTAGAAGTATAACTGGATTTAGTGCCTTTGTTTAGGCGAGATCCGGCTGGTTTTTGACTTCCTGTTGCCAAATATCGCTTAATACATAAAAAGGGCGTTGTTTTTTAAACAATGCCCTTTTTACTTCAGTTGGAGCAAAAAAGCAATTTTCTATTTCCGTTTAAATCGCATAATAGCAATATCTCCCATGATAAATGTCAAGGTATTCTCGCTTACACTATAGGTGTTTACCTTTTCCAATGTCGAAAAGAAAGTTGCTTCACCATTACCTTCGCAGGCCATTTTCGTTGACATAATCGGGCCAAAATTAATGGTATTTCCATTGGTTTTAAAAGTCGTATTGTAGTTATTACAGCTACTATTCCCGTTTACTTTACCACTGGCAGCATCAAATGTCATTGTTGGTTTACGATTGGGATATAGGCCATCGAAAGCAATCCGTGGGCCGGATATATAATCAAGTTCCCAAGTTCCACTAAGTTGTTGCTTATTGTCCTGAATCAACTTAAATTTTGCCAGGGGAGCCATTTTCGCTTTGTTCAAGCTAAGAATATCATCCTTAACCGTATAGTTATCTGCAGCAATCAGGTTTTTGGATAAGGCTTGTTCAATAGACATATCCGGACAGGCCATCATCGTAGACATACCCTGAGCAAATTTAACCTTTCCATTCTTTGATAAAGTCAATTCTCCACCGATGCCATTACATCCCCCACTTGCACTGTAACTTTTTTCATCCAGCTGGAGGTAAGGCATTTTACCGTTGATCTGAGCCGCTACTGGCTGTCCATTGATTTCAATCAATTGCCATTTTTTTCCAATTACTGACGACAGGCTACTTTCTGTGTTCTGCTCATTCGCGTTTTTCTTCATCACAGAGCAACTTCCAAGACTAACGATTAAGATGGCCAGTATGGCGATGTTTTTAAAGTTCATATTTTAAATTTTAACCTATTAACACCCTTTTTAACGTTTGGTTTGACAAAATGCTACAAAAGTTCACAAACAAAAAAGGCTTCCAGTTTGGAAGCCTTCTTTATCAGTAGGATAAATCTTACGATTTGTTTTTATTTTGTTGTGCTTGTTGTTGTGCACGCATCATTTCTTCCATTTTCGTTTGGAAGCTCGATTTTTTATCTGCTTTTGGATTCTTTTTATTTTCCTCCAATTTAGCTAAGATTTTCTCATCATTCACCATAGTGCGAATAACCAACTGCGTTAAGAACGTAAATAATGCACTTAAGAAATAGTAGTAATTCAAACCTGCTGGGAAGCTATTCAAAACAAAGAAGAAAATCAACGGCATGATATAGCCCATGTATTTCATTTGTCCTGTAGCACCAGATGTAGCGTTGTTATACCAGGTCGTTAACAGTGTTGTCAATGTCATCAAGATACACATCAACGAGATGTGGTTGAATGATCCAAAAATAGGTGCAAATGTGAATAGCGTATCATAAGTTGACATGTCCTTCATAAACAAGAAGCTTTGTCCTCTCAATTCAAATAAATTTGGAAAGAAGTAGAAGAACGCAATGGTAAATGGCATTTGTAAGACGAGAGGAAGACATCCGCCAAGTGGATTCACACCGACCTGTTTGTACAGTTTCATTTGCTCCTGCTGCATCAACATTTGATTGTCTTCACCCACTTTTGCTTTGATCTCATCCAGCTGCGGTTTTAAAACACGCATTTTGGCCATAGAGACATAAGACTTGTAGGTCATTGGGGAAAGAATCAACTTCAACATCAATGTCAATAAAAGGATAACGATACCATAGCTCATATGGAAACCATCCAGGAAGTTGAATACAGGTACTGTAATCCATTGGTTGATCCAACGCATAGGCCCCCAACCCATATTGATAATCGATTGATAATCATTTCCTTCAGCCTTCAATACATTGTATTGATTTGGTCCAAAGAAGAAGTTTAGGGAATAATTATTGTCCTTATGGTTATCAAATGCTAATTCCGCGTTTGTGTTGTAGAATTTAACGATATCGGTTTCTGACGCATGTTTTACATCCACTTTTGCATTGACAAAGCCATCTTTAGCGCTGAGGATACTAGAGAAGTAATGCTGCTTGAATGCAATCCATTGTACTTTTTTCTCCAATGCTTCATCAGCATCTTTTGATTCGGAAAGGTGATCTACTTTATTATCTTCTTTATAATACAGGGTAGATTTCTGTCTTTCAGATTCTATGTTTTGCTCTTTCTGTCTCAACGTGGTGTTCCAGTTCAGGGTCAACGTTTTTTGACTCTGCGGAATTAAATTCTGTATCCCTTTTGTGTTAATGTCCAGTCCTACATTATAACCTTTGCCAGCAATCGAGTATACATATTCAATATATTGATCGGCACTGTAATTTAGTCGGAATTTTACAGATTGTTTACCCTCAGCAGAAACTTGGATATCCGAAGATTCTGTATTGAAGTATAAATCATTTGTTGATACATTTTGACCAGCTGCATTAAACTGAAAACCAAACTTGTTGTCGTCGCCATCAAAAAGCATCAACGGTTTTCCATTGAAATTCTTTTCGCCTTTTAGTTCTACGGATTTAACCTTACCACCTTTTGTACTGATTTTGGCAATGATTTTCTCGTTTTCAATCGTAATGACTTTCTCCGTTCCAAATTTTGTCGCGCCAAAAGGTTTTTTCAATTCCGCCGAATCAGCAATCACTGCTGTTTGTGCTGCTTTGGCTTTAGCGGTAGAGTCACTTTCGGCAGGCAGTCCTTTTTCGGTACGCGCTTTAGCCTCTTGTCTCGCTTGTTCTTGTTTGATTTCCGATTCTGAAGGCTTCATCAGGTAAAATGAACCAGTGATGATAGCAAACATCAGGACCAAACCAATTAGGGTATTTCTATCCATTTTTAATAATTAAACTTAATTAATTGTATCCTTCTATTACTACTTTGATTTTTTGTTGGCCAAAGCAGCGGCTACAAAGCTAACAAAAAGTGGGTGAGGATTTGCAACAGTTGACTTTAATTCTGGATGAAATTGTCCGGCAACGAAAAATGGATGGTTTTTCAATTCGACAATTTCAACTAATCCAGTCTCCGGATTGAATCCTGAAGCAATCATTCCAGCAGCTTCATATTGTTTTAAATAGTCATTGTTAAATTCATAACGGTGACGGTGTCTTTCAGAAATTTTTGTTTTACCATAAATGGCAAAGGCCTTAGTTCCTTTTTTAATTTCACAGTCGTAAGCACCTAAACGCATTGTACCGCCCATATTGGTGATATTTTTTTGCTCTTCCATCAAATTGATGACCGGATTGCTCGTGGTGGCATCCATCTCGAAACTATTAGCGTCTTTCAGACCCAATACGTTTCTTCCGAACTCGATAACCGAACATTGCATACCTAAACAGATACCGAAGAACGGAATATTATTTTCACGAACATACTGAATAGCATTTAACTTACCGTCCAAACCGCGTTCCCCGAATCCTGGAGCAACCAAAACTCCATCCATAACTTTTAGCTTTTCAGCAACATTTTCTTTTGTAACACTTTCAGCAGCAATATAGCTTACTTTTACTTTACATTCGTTTGTTGCCCCTGCATGGATAAATCCTTCGATAATGGATTTGTAAGCATCTGGTAGTTCAACATATTTTCCGACTAAGGCAATATTCACTTCACTAGTTGGGTTTTTGAGCTTGCCAAGGAAGTTCTTCCAATTTTCTAAATCTGGCTCATTTTTGTTGGAAAGTTTTAGCTTTGTTAATGCTGTTTTATCAAGATTCTCCTTCAACATCAGTAATGGAACGTCATAAATCGTCGACGCATCGATAGATTCTACGACGGCGTTGATGTTGACATTACAGAATTGCGCTAATTTTTTACGGATTTCCTGTGATAATTTATGTTCAGTACGACACACTAGAATATCTGGTTGTACACCATATTCCAATAATGTTTTTACTGAATGTTGCGTAGGTTTAGTTTTAAGCTCGCCAGCAGCGGCTAGGTAAGGGACTAAAGTCAAATGGATAACCAGCGAATTATTGGCTCCTAATTCCCAGCGAAGTTGTCTTACAGCTTCCACAAATGGTAAGGACTCAATATCGCCCACTGTTCCACCCAATTCAGTGATGATAATATCATATTCACCAGACTCACCCAACAGTTGCATTCTGCGTTTTATCTCATCGGTGATATGGGGAATGACTTGAACGGTTTTTCCTAAATAGGCACCTTCACGTTCTTGTTGGATAACGTGTTGATAGATGCGGCCTGTCGTGACGTTATTTGCTTGTGAAGTAGGGACGTTCAGGAAGCGTTCGTAATGACCTAAATCAAGGTCTGTTTCAGCACCATCTTCCGTAACATAACATTCTCCATGCTCATATGGATTTAATGTTCCTGGGTCGATGTTAATGTAAGGGTCGAATTTTTGAATGGTAACTTTATAGCCACGCGCTTGGAGAAGTTTAGCAAGGGAGGCAGCAATAATACCTTTCCCCAACGACGAAGTAACGCCGCCCGTAACAAAAATATATTTAGTCATAACAATTAAAGGATTTTCAATTTTATGTGGTCAAAATGACCAATAATAGTTGCTTTATGTACGGGATACAAAGATAGCAATTTTTATTCAAAATCAGAATTGAAGATCGCTCGAATAATTAAATTAAAAATAGATGTTACCTTGGCTATCGATTGTTGTCTTTAGTGTAGGCTGTGCTTTTGACTTAATTTCAATACGATAGAAATTAGTGCTATTTGAAAATACAATCTCATAATTTTTGTGCCCATTTATAATTTCAGGATATAATTTGCTTAACTCCTGAATTGACGTTGCATAGCGTTTTTTATCGTTTCGATAGATCTGTTGCAGGTAAAAGATATTCCAGGTAACTTTTTCGAGCGCGAGGAATTGCTCATCGATAAATTGATGGTTTGTGTCGTTAACAAATTTTATATGTCCCCATCGCTCAGGGTAATGCATATTAACGAGGCCGATTGGAGACCATACCCAGTTCTCTTCAGCGAGCGTCTTACCCGTGTTGTCTTTTCTCTTGCTATAGATAGTTTCGGTATTGTCATAATGCCACTGAACGCGTGAGAAGTTTATCTTCCAGGTTTCATTTGCTTTGATCTGATTTCCTTCGCCAAAGTATTTTAGACTTTTTACAGGTATTTTCATTTCCACAGTCCAAAATTCATCCTTGTCTTGTGGATTGTTGATGGACCCGGCATGATAGACTGCAGTTTCAATATCTTTTGTGTCCCAATTTAGATTAGCCCTACCGCCAAAGCGATAAGGTTTAGTCATCAAAAGATCCATAACTGTATTTAATGCATTTATTTCAATCTCTATATATTCCGGAGAGAATAGATTTGGCTTGAGAAAGATCTCAAAATCATTGTCATGATAGATGATTGTATCTTTCTGTCTTAAATATCCTTTGATATGAGGTTCTTGAAGCTTGGCAAAAAGATAAAGGTTTTCTTTATCCCAAAGCATCTTGACTTGCGTCTTAAAAGTAGGAACAGGCTTATTTAATCCCTCAATATCCTTAAAAGAGTCTGTCCATGGCGCTTTTGACCAGGAAGCCTCATCGTCCTTTCCGTCAATCGTGATTGCATCTGTTGCTGGGTGTACATAATAGGTTTCAGGGCGCGACTGTAACTGAAGAAATTCATTCAGATTCCGTTGTGCAAAAGTAAAGGTCGGATAGCTTATAAAAGCAAAGATAAAAGCTATAATTCTCATCAAGATACAGTTTGATTTTTAACGGCAGCAAAGTGAAGATGGAACAAAATTAGGATGTTTTTAACTATTGTGATCATCTACGATTCTACCTTTCAGATACGAAGCTAAAAGTAAGTAAAATGTTTTAGCGCGGCAAAGAGGAGGGTGTGATTTTAGGAAACAATATATAATTGTCCTAAATTTATTACAGAAGCAGTGGTTTGTATGACCTGCGTTTTGGAAGCTACGGGTGGTAGGGCATAAAAAAAGGCTTTGAATGATTTCAAAGCCTTTTTTTATGCCGTGGTAGTCGTAATTAGATTCTTTTCGATTTAATACGAGCAGCTTTACCAGTAAGGCCGCGTAAATAGAATAATTTCGCGCGACGAACTTTACCGTAGCTGTTTACTTCAATTTTTTCAATGTTTGGTGAGTTTACAGGGAAAATACGTTCAACACCTACACCGTTTGAGATTTTACGAACGGTAAAAGTAGCGTTAGCACCTTCGCTGTTTAATTGAATTACTACACCTTGGTACACCTGTACACGCTCCTTATTTCCTTCGCGAATTTTATAATGAACGCTGATGGTATCTCCAGCTTTGAAAGCGGGAATTTCATTCTTTACTACCGCTTGTTCTTCTACAAATTTTACTAAATCCATGATTTCGAGTAATTATTAACGATTTATATCCTGTAAAAATCGGAATGCAATATTACGACTTATTTTCTGAATATAAAAATACTTTTTTAAAAAACTATTGACTGATATTCAAATCGGATGCAAAGATATGAAAATGAAATGGATAATCTAAAGATATTTTGAATATTCCTTTGTAGACTATATGGAGGGTGTTTTTGATTGCTAAATTCAATAGAATATATTGTTTTGATGAAAATATTATGCAATCAATCAGTCGTTTAGTGATTAATTTTCTATAGGGTGTTGACAAAGTCAAAAAATGATTCGATATTTGTGCCACACAAAACAAAG
>NZ_DKSP01000073.1:41106-50396 GCF_002472745.1 Sphingobacterium sp. UBA7253
TTTGTGCCACACAAAACAAAGGTGATACCTTTTCGGGGTGTAGCGTAGCCCGGTATCGCGCCACATTTGGGATGTGGAGGTCGTAGGTTCGAATCCTGCCACCCCGACAAAAGCCACTGATAATCAGTGGCTTTTTCTTTTTTCGGACACATTTCGGACAAATTATATCTGAATATTGATTATTCAATAACCTAAGCAAAGTTAAGTTAAGCTAGAAGAATAACCCTTCTTAAAGAATGATTGGAGCATAATGCTTGTTTCTATAGAGCGTGAAAAGTTCATCTTATTCTTATAAAAAATCAAGAGGGCTAGGAGTCTTTTGCTTGTCTATGTCAGTGATATGAGTGTAGATCATAGTCGTTTTTATATTTTCATGACCCAATAACTCTTTTACAATTCGGATATCGATACCTGATTGGATTAAATGTGTGGCATAAGAATGTCGCAATGTATGTACAGAGCCTTCCGACTGAACATTTGCTTTGATCAATGCTTTTTTCAGAATCAACTGTACACTTCGTTCGCTATACTTGCCACCCTTCTCACCTTCGAAGAGGTACTCCTTTGGCTTGAATGCTTGATAATAATGTCTCAAAGTCGCCAGCAATTTGTCTGGTAATGATACAATCCGATCTTTATTACCTTTGCTTTGATGGATTCTGATAATTCCATCGGAAGATTTTATGTCTTTGATTTTGAGATTCAACAGTTCGCTAAGACGTAGTCCACAACTATAGATTGTCATCAGAATAGCCTTGTGTTTTAGATTTTGAGTGTTATCGAGAATATTTCTTACTTCTTCTTTTGAAAAGAATTTAGGTAATTTAGAAAATGAGCGTTTCGGGTATAAGTAATCCAGTTGGATTTTTTTGTCCAATATCAGTTCGTACATCTTCTTGATTGCGCCCACTAATCCTTTTTGATAGGAAACACTAATTTTCCCATTTTGAACTTTTTCGTTTATAAACGCCTCAATATCTGACAGTGGAATTTCTTCAAGGGAGGGATATTTGCTAACATGTTTAAGAAATATACTAGCGTAATCCTTGTACGATCTAATGGTATTGCCAGCATATCTCTGCATCAGCAATCTCTTTTCGAAGGTTTCAAGTATGATTTCGCTATTCATATCAGGGAAATAGTATTTTATAATATTTTGTTTCGCTATTTGTGCGGTTTTATTTTTTAAATACAAATATATCAATATCTTATGTAGAAAGAAAAGTCAAATAACGAAACACGTATATAGGGTTGGTTAAGCGAAATTTTCCGTATATTCGTTTCGTTAAAACAGATGTTGAGAGGAAATCCCTCCGGGCTTCCCTCTCAACGGATCAGGCGCTTGCCGGAGTACAGCCCTTCGGGACTGTCCTCTAACACGCGCTTGGAGCAATGCTCCAGCACGTGCGCCAAGCGCCTGATCCGTTGTTAGCAATCCGCTGCGCTCCTTGCTAACAATGGCTCGGCGACTTACGTCGCTTGCCGTAAGCCGCCGCTTCGCGGACTGCTTACAACAAGCGACTTGGCTAAATAGCTCCGCTTTTGTATCTTCGATACAGCTTCGCTACTTCGCCAAGTCGCCGAGCCATTGGTGGCAATTATTGAAACAAAATTATAAACTATGACTTTTGGAATATACATTGGAAGCGTTGCGGGTACTGACTCAGAACTTGCGACTGGAGAGCCTGACAATCCTTCAAAAATAAAATCAGCTTTAAGTGAAATACAACAAAACGACAGCTTCATAGTTATTAGAGGCTACATTCAATATCTTGGTGATAGTAAGTTAGCTTTTGAAGCTCCAGAGAATATACTTCAATACTCAAATGAGACACGAAAAATTGACTTAGTTCTGTGTTATAGGTCTATTTCATATCAAAGAGACGACTGGGAAAATACGATTAAGACCGTCATCCAAAGATTTGGTAGTAAGTTGTATTCTTTACAAATCACTGAGGAACCTAATTTAAGAGTATCCTTTGCAGGTGATGGAGGATTTGAAAATATAGACAAGGCATTAAAGGATGGTGTTCTAACAGCTAAAAAAGAAATAAACAGGCTTAAATATCAAACCAAAGTTGGCTTCAATGTCGTCCCCTCTTTCAATCCTGCTGATAATTTTTGGCAAGTAATAGGAAGTGATGAATATCTTGAATTGCGAGACGCTATTGACTATATTGGTTTAGACTTCTACCCTGACGTTTTCAGACCGGTGGCAGAGGACGGAGAACCCAACGATTTAATAGAGTCAGTTAAAAATGTTCTGAGATATGTGCGGAACGTGAATTTTCAAGAAGGTAAAATACCTCAGTCTATACCTATTCACATCACCGAAAATGGCTGGCCGACAGGCGAACAAAGGTCATATGAAAGACAGGCGGTCGTTATTGAAAAAGTTGTGCGGACTATCCATAGCTTGAAATCTGAATTAAATATTAACCACTACGAATTATTTAGCTTACGAGACACTAATAGTTCTGTCGAGGATAAATTTTACCAGTTTGGGCTTTTGAGAGACGATTACTCACCCAAACCTGCTTTTTCTATTTTTTGCAAATTAATAGATGAACTAACCCAAAGAGTAACTGCCACCAACAAAAGCTAAACGCAATTGTGGGGGTCAATGGTGGTAAGGAAGTTATTAATACCTAATTTTAATTCTGCAACGTGGGACAGTGAAGCAATTTCTAAACCCACAACTGCGTTTAGCTATACGTTATCGCTCAGTGTAAAAAGCCAACGCACATTCAAGCACATTTGGTTTTTTGCCGACACGCATAACCCAAACTAAAAAACCAAAAGAGCTTGAATTTTTCCCAACGCACGGAGGACAGAAATAAAAATAAATCGTACTTTTGACAAATAAGTCCAAACAAATACGACAAGATGAATTCTTTTGGAGAATATTTACGAAACAGACGGGAACAACTGGGACTTCCGCTTAGAAAGGTTGCTGCCGAACTCGACATTGACACTTCCATTTTGAGTAAAATTGAGAGAAGTGAACGAGTGGCAACAAAAGAAATGCTCCCGATACTGGCTAAGACTCTAGAAATTCAAGATAAAGAAGTACAGATAGAATTTATTCAATCGACAGTTTTAAGTGAACTCGGTGACTTGGAATTTTTGGCTGATGGACTTAAAAACGTATTGAAGAAATTATGAGCACTAAGTTTTTTACAAATACTGAAGAGAAAACAATCTTTCAAAAGTTCAAAGGGATTTTGGAGAACATGAAAGATGTTTACGCCTTTCACGCTGTTGTGGGCTATTTTCGTTCGTCTGGATATTTTGCTTTACAACCCTATCTCAAGGAAATAAAAGACATAAAAATATTAGTTGGTATTAATGTTGACCAAATGTTTGCAGACGCCCAAAAGAAAGGGCTGTTATATTTTGGGGACGAACAAAAGACAAAGGAAGAGTTTCTCAACTGGTTCATTCAAGACTTAAAGGAAGCCAAGTATTCTCAGGAAGTTGAAGAAGGCATTTTAGATTTTATTCAAGATGTCATTGATGGAAGAATTCAAGTCCGAGCGCACAACTCAAAAGCTATTCATGCTAAGTTTTATTTATTCTTACCTCAAAATCATTCAGAACATACTGATGGCTGGGTAATTATGGGTTCTTCAAACCTTACAGAAGCTGGTCTGGGAATTAAGAAATCACCAAACTATGAGTTGAATATTGCCTTAAAGGATTATGATGATGTTGAATTCACCAAAACTGAATTTCAAAAGTTGTGGGAACAATCAACTACCATTTTGCCTGCCGACATTCAAGACTTTAAAAAGAAAACTCATATTGGACAGTCGTTCACTCCATTTGAAATTTATCTTAAACTGCTTATTGAATATTTCGGAAATAACATTGATTACGATCCTGACACGGTTGGAGATTTGCCCAAAACCTACAAAAAGTTAAGCTATCAGGTAGATGCGGTTAACCAAGGCTTTCAAATGCTTATGGAGCATAACGGATTCTTTTTGGCTGATGTAGTTGGATTAGGAAAAACAATTGTTGCTTCAATGATTGCCAAAAGATTCTTAATTGCAAATGGTTCACTGAATACAAAAATCCTCGTTGTGTACCCTCCTGCTTTGGAAAAGAACTGGAAGACCACATTTAGGATGTTTGGTATAGACCGTCATACAAAGTTTATTACTAACGGACGCCTTGAGAAAATTGTAAATGGAGAAGATTTAAATTATTGGGCAAAAGAAGATTACGATTTGATTTTAGTGGATGAAGCCCATAAATACAGAAATCATACCTCCCAAAGTTTCGGACTGCTTCAAAGAATCTGCAAAGCTCCACGTAACGGAGAAGGATTGGTTAAAGGTAAAAACAAGAAAATCATTCTTATTTCTGCCACACCTTTGAATAACCGTCCACAGGATTTGTACTATCAATTGTTGCTTTTTCAGGATGCCCGCAGAAGCACACTTCCTGTTACGAACCTTCAATCATTCTTTGGCCCTATTATTCGTGAGTATCGTGAATTAATGCGAGCGGATGAGCCGAACATCAATCAGATTAGGGAGATATACAACACAATAAGGGAAAAGGTGATTTCACAAATTACAGTTCGTAGAACGCGAAGAGATTTAACCAATTACCCAAAATATATAGACGATTTAAAGGATCAAGGAATTATTTTCCCTGAGATAGCACCTTTAAAAACGGTTGAATACAATCTAGACACAAAACTCAGTAAACTATTTTATCACACCGTTTTTTATCTGACTGATGAAGATAAAATTAGCTATTTCCGATATCAAGCCATTAGATTCTTAAGTGAAGAATTGCAAGACGCTTATTACGACCAAGCGGTTTTGATTTCTAAATCGCTTGCAGGTATCATGAAAACGCTCATGATCAAGCGACTGGAAAGCAGTTTCCATGCTTTTAAAATCACGTTGAACAATCTTTTGGTTTCTACACAACGAATGATAAAGATGTTCGAAAATGACAAGGTTCTTATTGCGCCTGATTTGAACATCAACGAGTTGGTTGAAAAAGGTTTTTCTATGGAAGAAATAGAAGAACTTATCATTCAGTTGAGTACAGAAAACCCTAAAAATAACATTTTCAAAGCCGAGGATTTTGAACCGGAATTTTTAATGGGTCTAAAAAAGGATGAAGCTTTACTCAGAGAACTTAATGACGAGTGGAAATTGGTTAAAGAAGACCCAAAAATTGACAAGTTGTTTCAAGCACTTGAAAATGAACTTCTGAATAAGGACAAAAACCCAACAGGACAACTTATAATCTTTACAGAAAGTAATGATACGGCTGATTATCTGGCTGAAAAGCTCGAAGCTTACAAAGGCAAAGGCGTATTGAAAATATCTTCTTCTAATAGAAACAAGATTTTTGAAACGATTCAGGCAAATTTTGATGCCAACTACCCGGGAAAAAGAAAAGACGACTATCAAATTCTTATTACCACAGATGTATTGGCAGAGGGCGTAAACCTGCATAGAGCTAATGTTCTAGTAAATTACGACACGCCTTGGAATGCCACAAGATTGATGCAGCGTATCGGCAGAATCAACCGAATTGGAAGCGTTGCAGGCGTTGTTTACAATTACATTTTTTATCCTTCTCAACACGGTGATGAGGAAATTAAATTGTATAAAAATGCCTTGATTAAATTACAAGGCTTTCACTCCGCTTATGGTGAAGACGCACAAGTATTTACCCACGAAGAGTTAGTAGAACAATTTGAGCTTTTCAAAGAAGGATTGCCTGACGAAGAAGATAAAAGACTTTTGTATCTCCGTTTTATTCGAGAGTTCAAAGACGCCAATCCAAAGGAGTTTAAGAGAATAAAAAGCTTCCCACTAAAAGCAAGAACCGCTCGAAAAAACAACAACGTAAATACAGAGGATTCGAAAGATACCACACTAATATTCCTTAAATCTCCGTACAAAATGGAGTTTTACAGCGTGAATAAAGACAATGAGGTAAAAGCCCTGTCTTTTTTAGAAGCCGTAGAACAATTTGAAGCCAAAGCAGCTGAGCAAGGATATGACATTCCGCCTGTCCACTTTGAAAATGTGCAAGCGGCTTTAACTGAATTTGATAAAGACTTTTTGGGCTCAACAACAGAAACAGTAACTACCACCGATAAAGCGGATGCCATTTCCGCACAAGCCAAAAAGTTTATGCGTGATTTTAAATCCATCACTCGGAAAGATGACACCAAAAAAGCATGTGAGGCACTACTGAATTTAATTGACAAAGGAACATTTACTCCTTTGCCAAACGAAATAAGAAAACTGAAACGCCAATTGGATAAAAAGACCATTTCTTATGGTCAGGCAGATAACTTGATTGTAGCCATTGCCCAAAAGTATGATGCTTTTGATAATGGGGAGGATGAAGATTCACTACAAGTAGAAATTGACTTGAATGTAACACCCGAAATTGTGATCACTGAAACATTTATTGACTAATGGATAAAGTAACCCTACATAAAATATTCAGCAAAGCATTTGATGATGCTTCTTGGTTGGAAGTGCTAAAATCTGTTTTTGGTGCCAAGTTGGGTCTTTTAGCTCAACCAAAGCCGATACTTCTAAAAAGCAACGACAAAGCCAATGCCGCTTTTGAATTAGGAAGCTTCACCACCACTGACGACCGCATTATTGGTTTATATAAAATTGAAGTAAAGCCCGAAGTGTGGCTCGAACGCAACAAAGTGGGTTTACGTGAATTGCTGCGTAATGTCTATCAATATGATGTGGACGGTGCGATTATCGTGTTTGTTCAGCAAGAAAAATGGAGACTATCCTTTGTATCGGAAATCAAGGTTTTAAATGACGAAGGAGAAGTTATTGAACAAGCAACCGAACCCAAACGCTATACCTATTTATTGGGCGAAGGTGAAAAGGTAAGAACGCCTTCTGACCGATTGAGCAAACTCACAGGGAAATCGCTTGCCCTCCAAGATATTCTCAATGCCTTTAGTGTTGAGGCTCTGAATGAAGAATTTTACAAAATCATTCAAGCCTACTTCTATGAATTAGTTGGTGGTAAAATTGGCAAAGGCAAAAAAGTAACCGATTACGGTAAAGGCATTTTGCAACTTCCTTCTGTTCCCAAAGAAAACCGACAAGTGTACCAAGAATTTGCGGTGCGATTAATTGGTAGAACAGTGTTCTGCTGGTTTCTTAAAATGAAAAAATCAGATGCAGAGGCTCCTTTGCTTCCTGAAAGTTTACTCTCTTCAAAAGCAGTTAAAGAATATTCCGGCTACTATCACACTATTTTAGAACGGCTGTTTTTCCAAACCTTAAACACGCCTGTTGAACAGCGGATAGAAAACTTGCCCGAAGGTGCTAACCAAATTCCATTCTTAAACGGAGGTTTGTTTGAACCGGGCAACCAAGATTATTACAAGCCGAGCAACATTACAGGATTAAGCCAAAACCTGAATACACTCAACATTGATGACCAATGGTTTGTGAAGTTCTTTGAAGAGTTGGAGAAATACAACTTCACCATTGATGAAAACTCGGTAACGGATGTAGAAGTAAGCGTTGACCCTGAAATGCTGGGGCGCATTTTTGAAAACCTGTTGGCAGAAATAGACCCTGACAGTGGAGAAACCGCCCGAAAAGCAACAGGTAGTTTTTACACCCCAAGAGAAATTGTGGACTATATGGCCACCGAAAGTTTGGTGCAATACATCCACAACAAAACCAATCTGCCGCAAGACCAACTTCGCCCCATCTTTAAAATGATGGACAAGCAGGACTTTGATTTTACCAAAGCCGAAACAGAAGCCATTTTAGACACTCTTGACCAAGTAAAAATTCTTGACCCTGCTTGCGGTTCGGGTGCTTTCCCTATGGGTGTGTTGCAAAAGATTGTGCAAGCCCTGCAAAAGCTTGACCCTGATGCTGTGTGGTGGAAAAAAAGACAAGTGGCTCGTGTTTCAAATGCCATAGTTCGCAAACAACTCAAAGAAAAAATGGAATCCTCGGGAGTAGAGTATGCCCGCAAAATTGGCGTCATACAAAATTCCCTTTACGGGGTGGATATACAGCCTGTAGCTGCCGAAATATCCAAATTGCGTTGCTTCCTTTCTTTGGTGGTAGATGAAAATATTGACGAAAACAAACCCAACCGAGGTATTGAACCTTTACCAAACTTGGAATTCAAATTTGTTACAGCAGATACGTTAATAAAACTCCCCGAAGAAAACGGACAACGTGGTTTATTTGACAATTGGGAGGAAATGCAGGAATTGGAAGAACTCCGAAACGACTATATCCAAAGCTATGGTAAGCAAAAACAACGCATCAAAGAGCAGTTTTTAAAGGTGCAGCAAAAAATGTTTAAAGACCAACTGAGTTTGTTTTCTGACAAAGAAAGCCGTGCTTACCAGCTCAGCACCTGGAACCCTTTTGGACACGAAAAATCAGATTGGTTTGACCCAAAGTGGATGTTTGGTGTAGAGAAATTTGATGTGGTGATTGGGAATCCGCCTTATAATGAGGTTTCAACGAAAGAAGATAAAATTAAATTTCAATCAATTTTCAAAGAGGTAATATCCAAGCACTATGATGTATATATCTTCTTTTTTAAAAGAGGATATGATTTAGTATCTGAATATGGCGTTCTTTCATATATAACTCCACACACATTTACTGTTTATAATCAATTTCAGGCGCTAAGAAAGTGGATGATTGAAAAAACAAAAATAGTAGAGATTAGTGATAGAATTGAAAGTGTATTTTCTTCAGTTGTTGTTGATAGTTGTATCACTATTTTAAGTAATAATCCTAAGCATAAAAAAAGTGCATTCAAGAGATTTGAATTCAACCAAAGAGGTTTACAGCTAATCGAATCAGAAACTCTTGATGATACAGAATTTGATCATGAAACATTTTCAATTTCAAGTATTAAGAACAAGGAAAAATTAAAAGCCTTTTTAATCGATTCCAAGTTATTAGGCGAAGTTTATGAAAGCGGTCAAGGCATAACTGTTTATGCGAAAGTTCAAGGTGAAAAGATAAATTACTTCAGAGAGTCTATAGTATCTCAAAATTCAAAACCCGTCACGAAAGGAAGAGAAATATTTCGATATAAACTTAATTGGGATTCTTCTTACATAGAATATGGCAACTGGCTCTGGTGTCAAAGGGACGATAAATATTTTGAGAGTCCAAAAATATTTCTTCGCCAAACATCTGCTGATTTAATAGCCACTTACATTGAGGAACCATTTTACTGTATTGATTCAGTTCATTCGATTATTACAGGAGACCACGCATATA
>NZ_DKSP01000073.1:50420-54530 GCF_002472745.1 Sphingobacterium sp. UBA7253
CATATAATTTAAAATATTTACTATGTATACTGAATTCAGGGGTAGGTAACTATATGTACAGCCTACTAATTCAAGAGCAAGGTAAAGTTTTTGCACAAGTAAAATTAACTTTCCTCCGTAAAATACCTATTAAACAAGCCAATCAGTCCATTCAATCGATATTTGATAATATATGCACATATACCTTAGCAACAAACAAATTCAAAGATTTTGATAAACACGTCCCCAACTCCCACATTGCCCAACTTTTTGAAGAAGTAATAGATGCTATGGTGATGGAGTTGTACTTTAAAGAGGACTTTGAAAAAGCGGGTATTGAATTTATCAAATATGCAGAACGGGATTTTGAGAGCATAGAAGGAAAGCCTCAGTCAGAACAGATTGAAATCATCCACCGTGCTTATCAAAAGTTGCGAGAGAAAGACAATGAAATCCGCAACAACCTGAAATTAATGGACATCAAACTGGCAGATATTGTAATGCCGATTAAAGCGGCTAAGTGATGTATAGAATTAAGGAAATCACTCTAGAAAACTTCAAGTTCTTTTACGGAAAAAGGAAACTTGACTTTGAACGAAAACACATTCTGCTTTACGGTGAAAACGGAAGTGGAAAAAGCTCTATTTATTGGGCTTTGTACACATTTTTTCAAAGTGTATTCAAAACTGATGTTAGGCAAGTTCAAAAATATTTTTTACCTATAACAAAAAGCGAGGAGAGTTTAAAGAATCGTTACGCTAATGATGATGAAGATTCTTTCATTGAAATTCTCTTTGAGAATGACCCTTCAGACCCTCGTGTAAAACGGATTTCCAATACTACTGTTAATACTAGAACAGATGATTTTGTCAAAGAAATAACGCTTACCAGTGACCTGATAGATTACAAATCAATTTTTAACATTTACAATTTCACCAATAAAAGCAGGGTTAAGCTTTTCGGGTATTTTGAAAAACATCTTTTGCCGTTCATCAATTTAAGAACATCATTAACTAAAATTGATGGAACAATTGTTTCCACCAATCTTGAAGTTTGGTGGAATCATTTAAAAGATGGTTTAGACCCTTATCCAGGCATCTACGACCCAGAATACACCCATTTTCAAAGTTTGGTATCAACATTTAATTCAGACTTTGACTTCTATCTCAAAAAAATAACTGAAACGGCCAATAACTACCTTAAATACAAATTCAAGGAAGATTTTCAAATAGAATTTGATTATCAAAATTGCACTTATAATGAATTCAATACGCACAACAAAGGGAGAAACAAAAAGACAATTGCACCTGAAATTTACCTTGAAGCTTGGCTTATAGATTCAAATTTGGACGAAGTATCAAGTAAAATATCGAGAGTTCATACTTTTCTTAATGAAGCCAGACTTTCCTCAATTGCCTTAGCAATTAGAATGGCTATTTTAAAAGAGAAATTTGTAAAAGAATCACCCAAAATCCTGATCCTTGATGATTTGCTACTCAGTTTGGATATGGGTAACCGTGAAGTTGTTTTATCTATTATTCTTGAGGAGTATTTAAAGGATTATCAGCTAATCATATTGACGCATGATAGGGTGTTTTTCCAATCTGCTTTAAGTTACATAAAGGTTAAGCATTCTACTGAATTAAAAAAGCAAGGTGAAGATAATAAAGACAAATTGGATAATGCTTTTTCAAAATATTGGAAAGTATTTGAGCTTTATGAAGCCACGCAGATTGATGGAAAAAGAATACCATCAATCACGACCTATAAATCCTATTTGCAAAAAGCATATCAATATTTTAATGATGTTGAAAACATCGACTATAATGCATGTGGGAATAATTTGAGATCAGCCTTAGAAGAGATTTTAAGAGAAATTATTCCGTCAAAATTTTTAAGACAAGACAATGGTGAAGCCATTCCGATAACTTCTCAAACATTGAGTACATTAATCATGAAATGTACAGATTTTTTCAACCACATAGGTTTTGATATAGCACTTTTAGAACGACTTGACAGGTATCGAGAGAGGGCGTTAAATCAAACGTCTCATTATAACCCAAAATCAAATTACTATAAGAGGGAGCTTCAAGACACGTTTGAAATCATCACTGAGCTGAAAAAGTACCGATTGGATTCAATCATCAAAACAGACACATTATTACAATTTTCAGTATTTTCAATATCAGGTAATGAATATATTTATTCATTTAAGCCACTAGATAATATTTGCCTTTACTTAGAACCGAAAGACAAAGCAACTTCTTTTTATTGCCCTGATGACAAAAGACCGTATGCACTTGTAGGTTTTACAACCGAAGGTGAATCAGAGTTACTAACTCCTGTAACACCAAATTTGACTCTCAAAGATTTCTACATTCAAACAATAGAAGGTCTTGAGAAAAAAATAGGTGAAGAATGTAAGAAAGAAGAAGATGTGTATTCAATTATAAAAACAATTGACGGAAATAGCTTGAATAAATTAAAACGATACTAATGCCAACGCTCAACAGCCACACACATTGCCAAGCCATACCAGCCAACGCTAAAATCCAAACTTGGCAAAGAGTGTGTCTGTCCAACCGCATGGCCAAAACGCACGACAAACAAACGAACGAAAAAGAACACCGAAGCGATAACATCACCTATACGCAAGCAGGGGTTTCGTGCTTCGTAGGACAGGAAAGTAGTAAAATTAAAGTTCAGTTCTTCGTAGGAAGTTCACTGGTTAAAATCCCTGCCTGCGTATAGCTGAGAACCGTTATTCAGGACTGTTTAAGTTTTTGATCTCCTGACGTTTTTGGTCTATACTGTTTAATAGTTTATTTTCTTCCTCTCTTTTAATCACCAAATTATGGAATTTCTTAGGGTTAAGAGAATAAGTAGAATCGATATGCGATGTTACATGCGGTAGCTCCAATTCTATCATTCGGTAACGCATTTCATACGATTTTCTATCGTCTAATTGTTTGTTCTTCTCGTATAGAACACCGAGACCTAGCGAAATAATGGTAGATAATGCTATCATAACAATGATCAGAGGTGTTGATTTGAGATCAATGCCGTAATGATGTTTTACAATGACCTGATCAGGAATTTCAGCTATCTTTGAAACAATTTCTTTTTCTTTGATTGTTAATACAGCTAATTCCTGTCTAGTTATTGTGGAGATTTCATTAGCTACATCCTGAAGTGTCCCATAATCGTTAATGATCTTAGATAGTACATCGTTTTCTCTTTTAATAAATTGCTTGATCTGTTGTAGTAGTTCCTGATCCTTTGCTCGCATTTCATGAAATTCCTGCATTTTCTTTTCATTTTCAGAAAGTAGGGAGACAATTGTAGGCATTATTCGTACAATATCCTGCGTGATCAAGTCTGTGTTTTCCTGCAATGCGCTTACCTGTTGCTGTATATTTTCTAATTCTGTGTTCATGGTATTAACGTTTTAGTCCGTAATTCTCTTTCTTTTTTCTTTTCTTGATCAACGGATCATCTTGCTCTGGTGTAATTTCGGAGTTCGAAAATAAAGCTGATGTTATGTGACCAAGTGTTTCTCCGATATTTCTGTCTATAGAATGATCCTTCGAAACATAGCTTCCAGTAATTTGATTTAGTTCAATAGAATTATCTATGCTATTTAAAGCCTTGTCGATCTGTCCGAAGCTCAATGAGCGGTCTATGGCAGAACCCCGAAATGTCTGTTCATCTTTGATGAACGAAATACCTTGAACCTCATCCGACCCCAATCTATATTTAAACTGCATTTCCACACCTCTGTAACGGATATAATTTTGTAGTTCCTTCCAGTTTTTACTGTGTCGTATGCCTGCCTTGACGGTGTCGTAAATTTGGTATTTCGTTAGATTATTACCTTTCAGTCTACCTCTGTTGACATTTCGTTTTCCTTCGGACTGCTTAAAGCCATATAATGCATTTAATTCTTTACAAGCTTTAAAGCTCTTATACCGCTGATTGCTATTGGAGATAGTTTTGCCATGATCGTTTACCCGATTAAAAATAATATGGATATGATCATGTTGGCGGTCGTGGTGGCGCACCATTAAGCATTGGGTATCCCTAATATCTAATTTTGATAAATAACGCTTAGTGCATATTCCGCACTATACT
>NZ_DKSP01000090.1:0-6412 GCF_002472745.1 Sphingobacterium sp. UBA7253
TTCACTAATTTGACCTAAGTGCTCCTTTCTCACTTCATCTATTGCTAAAGTTCCGCCTAGAATTAACATTTCTTTATGCTGAAAGCGTGTTCCAAGTCTGTCCTCAAGCATAACTTTTTCCATGCTCTGAGCAATACCAATTTCCTCTAAAAACTTATTAGGATGTCCGGCAGTACAGATCACTATTCCCTGCTTAATTATTTTCATCTTTGGCAGCTCTGCTACGTGGCCATAAGCATAACCAAGGCAATAAACTCTATCAAACCAGCCTTTCATCATTGCAGGACAATCGCTCCACCAAACAGGATAAAGGAAGATAATACAATCCGCATTTTCTATTTTTCGATGCTCTTCGAGCACATCATTGGGAATAGACAATTTGATATTGTTCCCCCCTTCCCGCTGGTATTCTTCTACGGTCAGATTACTCTGAAAATTGTTAGCATACAAATCGGAAACTTCAATAAAACAGTTCTCAGAAATCAACATCTTTTTTAAGTGATTATATATATCAAATGTATACGACAGATTACTAGGATGGCAGTAAACAATTAAAATATTCATAATAACAGTATTGTTTTTTCCTTCTAAGGATTACAAGATAATATATAAAGATTTCTGAAGCAAAGAATAAGTAACTGCTACCTAAACCACACTCAAACAATACCAGCACACTGCATCACACTTAAAATGAAATAATTATAAATTAATCTCATATAAATATAATATTTTACAACTAGTATCAAAAAAAACACGTAGCTTAATACAGCTGGAAGTTGGAATCATATCGTATTTTTTTAATCTTATAAATTTAAAAAATGAGAATTGCTCTATTTGGCACGCACAAAGTAGGTAAAACCACCTTAGCAGAAGAGCTGCTAGAAAAGCTTCCCGGGTATACACTGGAAGTAGAACCTTACTATCAGCTGGAATCATCGGGGCATGAATTCCTTGAAGAACCCACTGCCGAAGATTTCGTTGAACAATTTAACTACTCCGCCCAGCTAATTTCACAAAGCGGAGACAATGTAATATTCGATAGATGTGTACTCGACATCTTAGCTTATCTGTATATTCTTGATCCAAAGAAAAATATTCAGTTCCTTTTTGAAAAGACCTTTGCTATATTGGCCGAAATTGATCTTTTGGTGTTTGTCCCCATTGAAGAACCCGATTTGATACCTTGCCACAAGTCGGATCTACCCAAACTTAGATCTAAAGTTAATGATTTACTCCGCGATTGGATTGACGACTTTGGTATACAAGCTATTGAAGTAAACGGCCCATTATCGAGTCGTAATAACCAGATACATGCAAAAATTAAATCCTGAGATGTTAGATTTTTATATTATTGATGATAAACAAGTAAAACCAGATTTCCCTGAAAAGGCAGGATTGGTTTTCGCTGGACAACTTGAAGAAAAAACTTTCAGCAGTCTTCAGCGAAAAGGCATAATCGCCACACGATTTGACTATTATACGGATTTCAGGCTGGATACTGCTCTGATTAAACAAATTGAGCAAATTATACTAAACAAGGGACTCCAAATGGATACTGACATAAATAGCTTCATCCAAATACTTGACATTGCAAGTAACAAACAAAGTGGTTTAATTGCCTATAGTGATTAAACATATCTTTTGCATGAAGCGCGGTCCCTCCTTCGCTAAAACGGATCGTTTGAGCTCCCTATAAAGTTCATAAACTCAATTTTGGGCTCAACAGCAAGGTTTTTATCTCTTTGTTCCTGAAAAAGGACAAAGCTCGGTATTCTCAGCAATTGATCCTGTATCTCTTTATTCTTATATTGGGAAATATGTACGAAAGTATTGCTTTCACCACCCTGCAAAATAGTATACAGGAATTGTGTTCCATCTAACTTCCTGAAATCTTTGAGAAAGCTTTCAATCATTTTTTTATTCATGTGTACATAGTCATCATGGACACTATAGGTTACTTTAACAACGATCATTTCTTTTATTAATTTATGTTTATAAATGCACAGCGGAATTTTCAATGCGCAAAGGGAGCTTCTCGATTTCACGTAAACTGACAGTCGAAGAAAGCCTTTGTGAATTGGACAACAAGATATGAAAAATTTGGGTCATTGGATCTCGGAATGTACAATCTATAAGCATTAAAATGCCGGCAGCTGAGTGTACCAGCAATAAAAATTGTGAATCCCCATAAACGATTCGGTACATCACAAAAAATGAGACTAACCATCGGGATTTTGATACGATTTGATCAAATTTAAACCTGTTATTTCATTATTTTCAGCCATTCATTCAATAACATTTATAAACAGTTAGCAAGTCCATAGACATCTTCGAAATACAATCAGAAGCCATGAACAATAAAAACCTTTCTACAAAGCCACACTATCCCATTTTAGACGGACTACGAGGCGTCGCTGCGATTATCGTTGTAACCTTTCATCTCACGGAGCCATTGGGAACAGGACATCTCGATATCTTGGTCAACCATGGCTATTTGGCCGTTGATTTTTTCTTCCTTTTATCTGGATTTGTAATCGGCTATGCCTATGATGATCGCTGGCATAAAATGTCTATTGGTACCTTCTTTAAACGCCGTATTGAACGCCTTCAGCCGATGGTTATATTAGGTATGACTCTTGGCGCAATAGGCTTTTATTTTACAGATTCTACAATCTGGCCACTTATTCACACCGTTCCGCTCTGGAAAATGCTTTTGGTCATGCTCATTGGTTATACGATTCTTCCAGTTCCCCTCTCTTTGGATATTCGAGGCTGGCAGGAAATGCATCCGCTCAATAGTGTCGGTTGGTCATTGTTTTTTGAATATATTGCCAATATGCTATATGCCATCGGTATTCGCAAACTATCCAAAACAGGGTTAAGCATTTTGGTCTTTATTGCAGCTGTGGCACTCGCCCATTTGGCGATCACAAGTCCTACTGGAGATGTTAGCGGTGGCTGGACATTAAATGCTGAACAAGTGCGGATAGGAATCACCCGCACCATGTACCCTTTTTTTGCGGGACTCCTGCTATCCAGAATAACGAGCCCGAGCCGTATCCGACATGCTTTTTTATACTGTAGTATTTTAATCGCCATTGTATTGTATATGCCTCGTATAGGTGGAGCAGAACAGCTCTGGATGAACGGGATATATGAGTCGGTATGTATTATCATTGTATTCCCCCTGATCGTTTACCTGGGGACAAGCAGCATATCAAGCAGCAGATTAGAAAACAAGCTTTGTAAATTTCTGGGTGACATCTCGTACCCGCTATACCTCGTACACTACCCTTTCGTCTATTTTTATGTTGCCTGGATCAGCAACAATAAGGATATGACGCTTATAAAAGCTTTGCCTTATGCCCTATTGATTTTGGTAGGAAGTATTACAATGGCCTATGTAAGCTTGAAATGGTATGACGAACCTGTCCGCAAATGGCTCAGAAAGAAACTGGGTTAATGTATAAAAAATTTGCCGGCATAAGAGGCAACCGCTAAAAATAGTGCTATTCAATACACCTGTTTAACGTTTCAGTATTCTTCGAATAGCTTGTTGTTCATGCCGTAACAACAAATTAAGTTCGTCGGGACTAACAGTCGACTTTGCAGCAATAAACAATACATTTGGGTAGTCAATGAGTTTTTCTTGCAATAATTTCGCTCGCTTCATGTGAAAATCTGAGGTAATCACGATGAAGAGATCCGGAGAGATCTTTTTGATGATCTCTTTTGATAGCATAAAATCTTCGTCAGTATTTGTGGATAGTACACATGGAAGTAAATCTTTCTCCGCGACACCTCTTTCCATAAGATAAGCTTGAGCATAAGCGCCATGCGGCTTTTCTGTCCGATTGAAATGTTCACCCATGCCGCCGGTACACAAAATTGTAGTCCCTTCATTATGACAATAGAAATTATAGGCACATTCATTTCTATCTAATGCCATAACGCTGAGATTCCCCTGCTCATCATTGGGTGCGCCCAACAATAATATCAGGTTTTTAATTTTTTCCATACGATTTAAATATTCATACAATCAAATGTAATAAGACCTGGATGAAAAGCAAGTAAGAAGTCGGTTAAATTTTATCCAGCCATTATTAACTCTCAACCATTTCATGCTCAAATAAATTAAAATGTTACAAAACATTTTTCAAAGTTGATTAATCAATCGATTGACTAAACTAATTGTGATAAAAGTTTATTTTTTTACACACCAATAAAAGATGCCTTATTTATATTTATTGATACACAATATAAACCATTATGAGAAAACTTTTAAATCTAATGCTTGCAACCCTCGCTTTAGGGGCTGCATCCTGTAACAAGACCTTGGTAAATACCGAAGAAAGTGTCGAAACTCTAAAAGCAAAAACATCAACTAGCTCGGTAACAAATGAATGGAACAGTAATCCCTACAAGCTGAACGTCATCTATTTTGTTCCAAATGATGTGGATTCCATTCCCAACTTCAGAAAGCGTCTTAGCAAGATCCTGTTGGACGCCCAAAATATGTTTGCAAATAATATGGATCGCGAAGGCTTCGGCAGAAAATCCTTCGGATTGGATCTGCTCAATGACAGCCTGATTAATATCCATTACATCGCTGGAAAATATGGCAAAGCTACTTATCCGTACTCAGGGGGCAGCGGCGCTGTGAAAGCCGAAGTGGACAGCTATTTTAATCAAAATCCGTCAGGAAAAAAAAGCGAGCACAATCTAATCATTATTCCAACCTACAATACAGATCCAGCTAATCCGGGAGGCCCTCCATTCTATGGCACAGGTACCAGCTGCTACGCATTAGATTATGTAAATCTGGACGCCAAAAACTTAGGAATAGGCGGTGATATTGGATGGAAAGCAACTGTATGGATAGGTGGAATGATTCACGAACTGGGCCATGGCTTAAATGCCAGCCACAACAGAATGAACAAAACGTTAGCGCCAGCTTTAGGTACGGCATTGATGGGTTCGGGCAATTCAACCTATGGAATCTCTACAACTTCTTTGACCAGTACCACAGCAGCAACATTTAACAATAGCCAAGTATTCAGCTCTGTGGTAAGAACTGACTGGTACGCATCCGCATCTGCAGAAATAACATCCTTGTCATCAAGCTTTGTGAACAATAAGATTATCGTTTCCGGGAAATTTACAACAACAAAACCGGTCAATGACATTGTTGTTTGGCATGATAGGGAGCCATTTGGAGTGAATAACGATTATGATGCCGTACAATGGTCGACAAAAATAATTGGACAGGATAGTTTTCGATTTGAGTGCCCATTAGCTGATTTTTATGATCTGACAGGGAATTACGAAATGAGAATAGGATTTCTCCATGTCAATGGAAGCCGTACCACCTTAGGATACGCCTATAACTTCGTTAACAATATACCCGATTTATCGAAGGTTGTGACCTATAAACTGTTACCGACAACAGGTTGGTCAATTGTAGCTAGCGATAGTAATGAGCCTGGATCACCAGCCAGCAATGTATTGGATATGAATAGAAGTACGGTCTGGCATACTCCGTGGTCGTCCACTCAAACCCCGCAGCCACATTTCTTTTCCGTCAATATGGGTGCATTACGCACCGTGAAAGGTATTGCTTTCCGTAACCGCGATAATTTAAATGGAGCGATGAAAGATGTCAATATTTACTCAAGTACAAATGGTGTAAGTTGGACCTTGATCAAAACGACACAATTGAGCAAAGTCGCGGGCTCCTGGATCAATGTCGACCTTACTACATCCGTTAGCACCCAATACCTTAAAATAGAGTCGACAAGTTCTTGGGGTGATTTCTTCTATTCTCATCTTGCAGATTTTGGTGCATATTAAAACTTAGATCGATAGAATAAACGGCCGGTATAACAAATAGTACCGGCCTTTTTTAGCTTTGATCAACACCGAATAAGTGAGATTCATAATTGAGGGTAGCAAATAATTTTATATTTTTAGTAGATCATACTGACTTTGACTTATCAATAAGCTAGAAAAAACGATCGAAATAATCACTTATCACTAAAATTAGGATGAATAGACAAGAACTGATCAAAACTTTTTCTGACAACCACCATACGGTTATTGCCTATATCCAGGCATTACCTGAGCCCCATTTTTCATATCGTAATCATGAAAAATGGACGGCTGGTCAGCAGCTAAAACATATTCTCTTAACGCTTCTACCATTTCCAAAGGTACTTCAGTCAAAAGATTATATAGCCCAAAAATTCGGATCCCTGCAACGCGCAACCTGGGACTACGACACGGTGCGTAACAATTATCTCAAAACAAGCCGGCAGGCCCCAAGTCAATTTTTGCCTGAAGAAATCCTGCCCGCACAGAAAGAGGGGCTGATTGCGCAACTGGAAGAAGTATTGGCTAAAATCAATCAGCTATT
>NZ_DKSP01000062.1:0-592 GCF_002472745.1 Sphingobacterium sp. UBA7253
ATGCGCAGCAATTTATTGAACAAAATAAACTCATGAATATTCCTGAGCTGGCAGACGAGACTTGGGGTATGATCATGATGACACCTGAACGGCAGCGGGTCAATCCCTTTTTTACAGGCGGACGGGAAATTAGCATATCCTATCCGACAAACACGATGGATCAGCAGGCGAAATTGATGAGTATGCGTGGCAATAATCCTTATTTCTCCCGAGGCACAGTCCAGCATGAATTGATTCCCGGTCATCATCTGCAATATTTTATGAATAGGCGTTACAAGCCTTACCGCGAAGAGGCATTTAACACGCCATTTTGGACGGAAGGATGGACACTGTACTGGGAACTGCTGCTGTATAGCAAGGGATTTGCAAAAACTCCAGAGGAGCGAATCGGGATGTTATTTTGGCGCATGCACCGCTGTGCAAGAATAACCTTTAGTATCAAATTTCATTTAGGTGAGTGGACGCCGCAGCAATGCATCGATTATCTGGTAAACCGCGTGGGATTTGAGTCGGCTAATGCGCATGGTGAAGTAAAGAGATCGTTTGAAGGTTCCTATGATCCTTTATATCAGTTGGCCTATCTCGTAGGCGG
>NZ_DKSP01000062.1:600-10413 GCF_002472745.1 Sphingobacterium sp. UBA7253
TGCGTATCAAAGAGGAGGTCGTAGATCAAGGGAAAATGTCATTTGTGGAATTCCATGACCGTGTGATCAAAGAAAATTATCTACCGATGGAAATGTTGAGAGCGATTATCAAGGGCGAGAAGTTAAAGCCCGATTACGAGACAAACTGGAAGTTTTATCATTTTAATAACTAGGTGTTTATGAGTGAGTCGAAACAAACTTTTCAAAAGTCCCTCGGGTTGCTGGATGCTACTATGCTGGTGGTTGGAAGTATGATCGGCTCTGGGATTTTTATTGTATCTGCGGATATCGCTCGTAACACGGGGTCTGCGGGCTGGATGATGGTGGTATGGCTGATATGTGGTTTTATGACATTGACTGCAGCGTTGAGCTATGGTGAATTGAGTGCGATGTTTCCAAAGGCAGGAGGGCAATACATCTACCTTCGGGAGGCTTATGGGCCGGTATTGAGTTTTGTATTTGGCTGGACATTTTTTGCCGTTATACAAACTGCGACAATAGCTGCTGTGGGGGTAGCTTTTGCGAAATTTACAGCCTATCTCTTCCCCTTTATGGATGAAGATGTTTACCTGCTAGAATGGTCAGATTATCGGGTATCGGCAGCGCAGCTGCTGGCAATTACCGTCATTATTGTATTAACCTATATTAATTCAAGAGGCGTAAATAGCGGAAAGCGCGTACAGACATCCATCACATTGATCAAGATCGGGAGCCTGTTGCTCTTGTTGCTCTTTGGCTTCCTGGCTTTGAAACATGAAGTTTGGGCTTGGAACTGGGACAATATATCACTTTGGTCAATGCGCCGTTTAAATACGGATGGAACGTACGCATCTTATGATGGATTTTCAGCAATGGGCGCTTTTTCTGCGGCTATGGTCGGTGCGCTCTTCAGCAGCGATTCCTGGCACTCATCTTCCGCAGTAGCCGGCGAAATTAAAAATCCACAACGTAATATCGGCTTGAGTCTTGCATTAGGGACTTTACTGGTTACCGTAATCTATCTTCTGACTAATTTGATGTACACCGGCATATTGCCTTTGGAAGCTATGGTCAATGCACCAAAAGATCGTGTAGCCATGAGTGTCGCTCAAGAAGTTTTTGGCCCATTTGGGATAACTATTATAGCGATTATGATCATGATCAGCACTTTTGGCTGTAATAATGGGATTATCCTGGCAGGAGCGAGGGTGTATTATTCTATGGCCAAAGATGGTTTGTTTTTTAAAAGGGCAGGTAAGCTCAATGCGCATGCGGTACCTGCCTGGGCACTCTGGATACAATGTGTCGCTGCGTCAATATGGTGTTTAAGCGGAAAATATGGTGATTTATTGGACATGATTACCTGTGTGGTCGTTATATTTTATGTACTCGCGATTGCGGGTATTATTCGTCTCCGTATCACACGTCCAGATTTGAACAGACCCTATAAAGCATTTGGCTATCCTTTTCTTCCCATTCTTTATATTCTGATGGGACTTGCCTTTATTGGGTTGATGGTCATTTTCAAACCCAATTATACCTGGCCGGGCATTATCATTGCACTATTGGGAATCCCGATCTATTATTTAATCAATCCTAAGCGAAGAAAGTATGAAGTTTCTTAGTACAGCGGTTTTGTTGTTGTCTGCACAGTTTCTGTTTGGTCAAGGAACTGTGGCAGATTATACGCGTGCACAAAACTTAAAAAAACAATTGACCAACAAAATTGAAAATCTGCCCGGCCAGTTTTATTGGAATGATAAGGGGGATCTCTTTTGGTATGATCGAAATACGTTGCAGGGAAAAGAGTATATTTTGGTCAATCCCCAGGCAAAAACAAAAGAACAGCTGTTTGATCTGACGAACGTATTTTCGTTAGTGGATGAAAAGCTGGGGCGGAAAATCGAAAATCGTGTTATTTCCAATGATCAGATAAAATTGCTGGATGAGGATCAAGTATCGCTCGATATCGCGGGCTACCTGTGGATCTGGAACCGTCGTTCCTCGCAATTGAGCCAGGGCGCTGCAAGTGGAAATAAAGAACGAAATATGCGATATTGGGGGCAGCGTGAGCAGGGAAATGCCTATAGGGAAGTCGAATCTCCAGATAAAAAATATGTGGCATTTATCCGCAATAATAATGTATTCCTGGCAAAAAAGGGAAATACAAACGAGGCCCGACAAATTACCTTTGATGGCAACACGGCAAATTATTATAGCAATGATATTCAATGGGCACCAGATAGTCGTAAGCTGGCTACAGTAAAAACTCAAAAAATAGAGATCAGGCAACTGACGCTTATTGAATCTTCTCCTAAAGATCAGCTGCAGCCTAAAATTCAGACACGCGATTACGTGAAGCCCGGAGATGAGCTTGCGCAAAAACTACCCATTTTATATGATCTTGAAAAAGACCGACTATCGGTGTTTGATGCTACACTCATACCAAATCAATTTTACCTTTCGGATCTTTCCTGGCGCGATGACAGCAGAGCATTTACCTTCGAGTATAACAAACGGGGGCATCAAGTCTATGGCGTCATGCAGATGGATGCAAATAGCGGTACCTCGAGTTTTCTGATTCAAGAGCAGAATAAGACCTTTATTGATTATAGCGGCAAGAAATACCGTGAGGATCTGGCCGATGGAAAGGAGATTGTATGGGCCTCTGAGCGTGATGGATGGAACCACCTGTATCTCTATGATGGAATTACTGGTAAAGTAAAGAACCAGATAACGAAAGGAAACTGGGTTGTTCGGAAAATTGTGCATGTTGATGCTGAAAAACGAACGGTTATTTTCGAAGGCAGCGGAGTGAATGCTGCAGAAGATCCCTATTTGGTCCACTATTACGCTATCGGTTTAGACGGAAAGGGCTTAAAACTGCTGACCGAAGAAAATGCAAATCATCAAGCTTTTTTCAATAAAGACTATTCGCAGTTTGTGGATACGTATTCCCGGGTCGATCAGCCGCCAATTTCAGTATTGCGCGACAAAAATGGCCGTCTTATCATGGAGCTGGAGAAAACAAATAGTAGTCTGCTCGAAGCTGCAGGGTGGCGTGCACCGGAGGTTTTTAAAGCTAAGGGACGTGATGGCGCAACGGATATCTGGGGGATTATTATTCGGCCGACGAATTTTGATCCTGCTAAAAGCTATCCTGTCATCGAATACATTTATGCGGGACCGCATAGTTCTTTCGTACCAAAATCATTTTACAGCAACCCGAGCGGGATGTACGAACTCGCTGAATTGGGCTTTATTGTGGTGCAGATCGACGGGATGGGGACCTCAAATCGTTCGAAGGCTTTCCATGATGTCTGTTGGAAAAACCTGAAAGATGCGGGCTTTCCGGATCGAATTGCCTGGATGCAGGCCGCGTCAAAACAATATAAATACATGGATATCGGCAGGGTAGGGATCTATGGCACATCTGCCGGGGGGCAAAGTTCAACCGGAGCGCTGTTATTCCATCCCGAGTTTTACAAAGTTGGCGTTTCCTCCTGTGGTTGTCACGATAACCGAATGGATAAAATATGGTGGAACGAGCAATGGATGGGCTGGCCTGTAGGTCCTGAATATGCGGCTAGCTCTAATATTGAAAATGCCGCTAAGCTGGAAGGAAATCTTTTGCTGATTGTTGGAGAACTTGATGATAATGTGGATCCTTCATCCACTTTCCAATTGGTTGATGCTTTGATTAAAGCGCGTAAGAATCATGATTTTATCATGGTTCCTGGAATGGGGCATTCTTCCGGGGGAGATTATGGTGAACGAAAAAGAAGGGACTATTTTGTAAAACATCTTCTTGGCGTAGATCCGCCTGCCTGGAATCAGTATTGATCTTTCATTAGAACAATAATCCGCTAATGCAGGCCTATTTCCTGCTTTTTTTGACGAGTCTGATCTTATTGGCCAGAAAGGACCTTCGGTATGCTTTTATTGCTGTTGGTGTCTGCGAAGTCATGAAGGTTTTATTTCAATTGGGAATAGGTATGAAGCGATAAGAGTGGTTCAAAAACACAGCGCCCCGGAAAGTAGCTAACTTTCTGGGGCGCTGTGTTTATTTCATGTTGGTAACGTTGAAGCTGTTTTTATTCGAACAATACGCCGACATAATAGTTAAACGTATCAATATCGATATTCTCTTTCGTTAAACCGGCTACTTTAATCGGTCTGAAATGTTGGTCCAACTGGATAAGTTCTCTTTTTTGACCTTTTACGCCAATATGTATGGGCATATGGAAGCCTTTGACTTCGCTGATCCAGCGGCCCAATATTCTGCCTGAAGGATCTTGTTTGATTTCCAGTGTAGGAATGGCAGTATGCTTTACATACTGTTCAAACACTTTCAGCAGGTCTAGGCCGGACTGCTGGCTTACGTAGTTGACAACATCAGTATAATCGACTTGTTGGTGATAAAACTTGCTGTTTAATCCCCGCAGAATATTCCGCCACTTTTCATCATTGTCGATCATCGTACGGATCATGTTAAGCATAACACCGCCTTTGGGATACATATCCCCAGATCCCTCTTTATTTACATGGTAAGGGCCCTGGATGGGGCTATCATTTTGGATCCCGCTCCGGATACCATGGGCGTAAGCCTGGCTGGCTTCCTTACCATAGAAATAGTCGATAAATAAGCCTTCGGAATAATTAGTGAAGCTTTCGTGAATCCACATATCGGCCAGATCAGCTGAAGTAATATTGTTGCCAAACCATTCGTGACCAGATTCGTGGACCACAATAAAATCCCATTTATGTCCCCAGCCGGTTCCCGACGCATCCCCGCCGCGATAGCCATTCTGGTAATGGTTACCATAGGCAATGGCACTCTGGTGTTCCATGCCGGTATGGTAGGTTTCAACAAGTTTATAGCCATCTTCATAGAATGGGTATGGACCAAACCAATGTTCAAAGGCTTCTAAGGTCTGGTTGGCGTTTTTCTGAAGATGGGCTTTTTTTTCTGCCGTATCGTTTTCGCGCAAAATATAGTAGTCTATATCCAATGGCCCTTTTTCACCTTTGTATTTTTCCTTAAAATGAACGTAGTCGCCGATGTTGATGGCGACATTATAGTTGTTGATCGGATTGGCAACTTTCCAGTGGTATTTGGTGTAACCATCCTTCATCTTTTCTACCTTGACCAAACGTCCATTGGAAACATTCATCACCTCTTTCGGGACAGCGATGGAAATCAGCATACTATCCACTTCATCGGATTGATGGTCTTTGTTTGGCCACCAGACACTCGCACCCATACCCTGGCAGGCCGTGGCCACCCATGGCTTTCCATTGCTATCTTTTTTCCAGTCAAAGCCGCCGTCCCAGGGAGCTTTGACCGCTTCTGTAGGATGGCCTTCGTAATATACCGTAAACTCTTCCTGTATTCCTTTCTTGATAGTCGCAGGAAATTCGACAAAGACAGCATTGTGTTCTCTGGTAAAGGAAAGTTCTTTCCCCTTATATACGACTTTGTCTACGTTGAGATTTGCAAAAAGATCAAATTGCAGGCGATTAAAATCAGTTGTGGCCTTGAAACGGAAAAGGTTTGAACCCGAAATAAACTTATTGTCTATATCTACCTTAACATCCAAATGGTAGTATTGGATATCGTAGCAGGTTCGCAGCGGTGACAGGTATCCGCGCAGTGAATCCGCTCTTGTGAATTCATTTTTTTCTTTCATCAGCTGGGCCGCTGATTGCTGTATGCCTGCGGTCAGTAGACCGCAGGTTCCCAATGCATATAATAGTATTCTTTTCATCTGTAAATGATAACTATTCGGTCTATCTTCCACCCGGAGGGCAATGTAATTTTAGATAGTTTGTAAATAATGTTTTTAAATGTTCATGTGTACCTTGTCCCTCGCTGATCGAATGGCTGCGGTTGGGGTAAGACATCAACTGGAACTGCACGTTATTTTTGATCAGTTCATTGATCAGGACTTCTGCATTTTGATAATGCACATTGTCGTCTCCGGTTCCATGGATATAGAGTAAATTACCTTTGATGTTTTTTGCATATTTCAGCGGAGAGCCGTTTTCAAAGTCTGCAAGATTTTCTTGGGGGAGGCCCATGTAGCGTTCTTGATATACGTTGTCGTAAAGGAGCTGATTTGCTACAGCTGCAATGGCGATACCCGTTTTATAGATTTGAGGATATTGTCCCAGTAGGTTCAGCGTGCTTGATCCGCCACCGCTCCAGCCCCAGACGGCCACACGTGAATTGTCGACAAAAGGCCATTTCAGGATTTCTTGTGTTGCCAAAGCCTGGTCGCGAATATTGAGCTGCCCGATATTGCGGTAGATGCTTTTTCGCCACAAACTGCCTTTAGGAGCAGGAGTTCCGCGATTATCCAAAGAAATATAAATGTAGCCATCCTGCGCCATATTTCCTTTATATAAACTGTTATAGCCTGCACCGAAATTGTCTAATACAGTTTGTGATGCTGGTTCGCCGTAGACCATAAAGACGACAGGATACCTTTTATTGGGATCGAAATCAAGTGGTTTTACCATCCAGCCGTCTAACTCAATACCGTCCGTTGTTTTAACTTTAAAAAACTCGGCAATACCATCGCTGACTTTTTTTTCACGTTTAAAATCAAAGTCTACGAGTATTTTGTGTGTCGGTAACTCAATAACGGCATTGTGTTTTAATGTTGCCCGGTTGCTAAAGCTGAAGATGGCAATTTTACCGTCTTTTGAAATATCATAATCGCAGGTGCCTTCGTATGAGGCCGGGGTCAGTCTTTTTGGAACTCCGCCTTTCGTCGATACACTATACAGATACTTCTGCGTTGCATTGCTTGGAGAGGCGGTAAAATAAATCGTTTCATTTTTCGGATCGAAAAAGTCAAGATTGATCATATCATAGTCCGCTTTCATAACCAGCTTCTCGTTGCCCGATAAATCAATCTGATAGATTTTGCGCCAGCCGTCCTTTTCCGAGACCCAGATAAAGGCCTTGCCACCTTGAACCCAGTCCCATCCCGAAGGATCGTTGTTGTTCCATCGTGCTTTGATATCAATCCACGAGTCGCTTTGCTCCTGATGTATGTTTTGCGCTTTATTATCGGAGAGAGCTACGGTATAGATTTTGCTCTCATTTTGTTTTCTGTTGAGCTGCTCTAGGATAACCTGCTTGCTATCAAGACACCATTCCATGCGGGGAATATAGTGCTGGTTGGGATCTCCCGGGATATTCAGCATGGTATTTTTTCCAGTGGCGATTTCATAGGTCCATATCGAACAGGCACTCGGCGATTGTCCAACTTTAGGATACTCCACGGGAATGGTATAGGAGTAGAGGCTATCCGTATTGTTGATCATCAGAAAATTACGGATGTTGCGGGCATCAAGCTTCCAATAAGCAATGGAAGCACCGTCGGGCGACCAGCGGAAACCATCTTTACATCCAAATTCTTCCTCGTAAACCCAATCGAAAGTACCATTGATTAAACGGTCTGTTCCATCTTTGGTAACGGAAACGATGCTGCCACTGGCGAGATCTTCCACGTAAACATTATGGTCGGCTTTATTGACGTAGGCGACCTTATCTGCTTGCGGGTTAAACTTCGCAAACATCAGTTGTGAGGCCGGGAATTTTTGGCCTAGTTGCTGCAGCTGATTGGTCTTTTTGTTGTAAACCCAATAATCGCCTCTTGTATTCTCGCGCCATACTCTTTTGCTATTGGTATAGATCAAAATAAGCTCCTTGTTTTTGGAAATGGAAAAATTTTCGACTTTCAAGGCTGCTGTTGCTCCTTTCGGAATAAGCGATTGCTGTGAAAGGAAGATGGAGCGCACCCCATTTTTGGGGTTGACCATTTCTATTCCCTTGTCGGAAAATTCATAATATTGATCACCATGATCTGTCCAGAGTCGCTGCGCAAAAAGGGAAGCTGGAACCTGAAAAATCAGTATTAGAATAATAAAGATCGACTGTTTAATGCTGTTCATTTGTTTATCTGTTTGAGTTGACCCCAAAAGAATTTAAGTTTACTTTTTGGGTTTATCATTATGTGAGTTGTTCGTTAATTAATCAATTGGATTGTCTTTGAGTTGATAGATCTCCTGAATCTCGCGTTCAAGGTATTTTCCTAAACGACGGTATCCATCTGTTTCAATAAGATAATTATCTTCAATACGAATCCCGCCGAAATCGAGATGTTTTTTTAAGAAATCATAATTGATAAAGTCCCTGTGTAAATTTTGCTGTTCCCAAAGCTGCGTTAATTCAGGAATAATATAGATGCCGGGTTCAACGGTTAGCACGTTGCCAGCCTCCAATTTCTTACCTAGCCGCAGCGATTTGATTCCAAAAGTCTTGGTATCTTTTGGCTCAGCTTCAGTATAGCCAACATATTGTTCACCAAGATCCTCCATATCATGCACATCAAGACCGAGCATATGGCCTAGTCCGCATTGAAAGAAAAGCGCATGCGCGTGATTCATGACCGCATCTTGTGCGTTGCCTTTCATGAATCCGGTTTGTATAAGTCCGTCTACAAGCGCTTCACAGGCTTTTAAATGTATTTCTTTAAAACGTATTCCGAATGTCAGCAGCTGCTCTGCAGATTTAAACGCATGTAAGACAATCTGGTAAATTTCCTCTTGTAAAGCCGTAAAACGTTTTCCTACGGGAAAGGTTCTGGTCAGGTCCGAAGCATAGCCCATGGCCGTTTCTACGCCCGAATCATTGAGCAGGAGATCACCTTCATAAAGCTGGTGAAATTGCATATGATTGTGCAGAATTTCACCCCGTTTTGTGACTATCGGAGGATAGGAGAAGGACGTTCCCTGATCTTGCGCAAAATGTTGCATGGCATTGCTGATCTGATATTCGTAACGATCAGGTTTTGTCATTCGCATAGCAATGCGGTGCATATCAACAGCAATATCTACGGCTTTCTCTAATTCGATAATTTCTTCTGCCGTTTTGATACTTCTCTGGGCAACGACAGCTTTAATCAAAGCCACAGAGGGCTGGAGCTGATTTGCGGAACGGCCGGTTAGCTGCTCAAGTAATAACTTATTATGCGACTGATAAGGAGGAAGGTAGTGAACATCTTCCTGTTTTCCTTTGTTAAGATAGTCAAAGAGTTGATTGAAAGGCAGGATTTTGCTGATACCGGAAAGGTCAGCCTTTTCAGCTAAAGTCTGCTGTTGGCCCATCCACACAATATCGTCAATGGTCATTTCATCACCAAATAGTATGGTCTCGTTTTTTTCAGTGTCCAATACAGCCGCCAAACGTGGGCTTTTGATACCGATATAATATAAAAAGCTACTGTCTTGACGGAAGGGATAGGTATTGTGCTCAAAATTGATCGGATTTTCAATGCTGCCTAGCAAAAGAATTTTGCCAGTCGTGATCTTTGATAATAGATTATTTCGGCGATTAAGATATATTTCTTTTTTGAACATAAGTTTTGGGAATTAAAGGAGGTACTGTGTCTGTTGTGCTAAAATCATGAATTGTTTGTAATCTGCTTCGGCTTGAAGTAGAATTGTCTACCTAGCGGTTTATTGTCCAATACGAATATCGTAAAATTTATGCATGTCAAAATCATTTATTTAAAGGTCTATCTTTGATAGTGCGGTGTTTGCTGTTGTTACAAATGAATATGCTCGCCATTTTGTCTCTAAAAAGGTCAAACAACGAAATTAAATAAAGTTCAGCCTTTCTGTTGAATAATAATTTGCACAATTTATCAAAGTCTAATTGTATTTTAACCCATTTTTTTTATGCTGATGAATTTTTGGTGTAAATTATCTGTTTTGGTTTGCGTATTTCTTAGGGATTATTAAATATTGTCGGATTCTAAA
>NZ_DKSP01000033.1:0-37334 GCF_002472745.1 Sphingobacterium sp. UBA7253
AAAAATGGCCTCGCAGGAATCTCCCTATCGGCCAACTGGATGTGGGCGGCCAATAATGAGGGGGAAGATGCCCGCTTATACCAAGCTGTTAAAGCCTGCTCGGATTTTGCCATTGCATTGGGAATCAATATCCCAACGGGAAAAGATTCTTTGTCGATGAAACAAAAATATCCAAACGGCGAAAACGTCATTGCCCCAGGCACATTGATCATTTCTGCCGCAGGAAATTGTACTGATATCACAAAAGTGGTAGAACCTGTGCTGAACAAAAAGGCCGGATCGATCTATTACATCAACTTATCAAAAGATCAGTTCAAATTAGGCGGTTCGTCATTTGCGCAGATCATCAATAAATTAGGTACTGAAGTACCGACCATTCAAGATGCTGCTTATTTCAAAACGGCATTCAATACCGTACAGCAATTAATTAACGAAGGACAGATCGAAGCTGGTCACGATGTCGGATCGGGGGGCTTGATTACCACCTTATTGGAAATGACATTTGCCGATGTTAATCTCGGCGCCAACTATGACCTTTCAGCTTTAAATGAATCTGATAGCGTAAAAGCCTTCTTTAATGAGAATATTGCACTTGTCCTGCAGGCGAAAGACGACGCTGCTTTTGAAGCGATTGTCAAGGAAGCTGCTGTGGACGCGGTTAAAATTGGTCAGGTGATCGAAGGTAATACGGTAACGATTAAAAATCAAGAAGCGGTATTCAGCTTTGATGTCGCAGCAACACGTGATGTATGGTCTACAACATCATTCCTTTTGGATTCAAAGCAATCTAAAAATGGAACAGCGCAACAACGTTTTGATAATTATAAAAATCAACCCCTAGCCTTTACTTTCCCAAGTCAATTTGATGGTAAGAAACCTAACATTGACGGAACTAAGGCACGTCCGAAAGCTGCGATCCTTCGTGAGAAAGGTTCCAACTCTGAACGCGAAATGGCTAACGCCATGTTCTTGGCAGGTTTTGATGTAAAAGATGTTCACATGACCGATTTGATAACTGGTCGCGAGACATTGGAAGACATCCAATTTATCGGTGCTGTAGGCGGTTTCTCGAACTCAGATGTATTGGGTTCGGCAAAAGGTTGGGCTGGAGCTTTCCTTTACAATGAAAAAGCGAAAAAAGCCCTAACCGATTTCTTTGCTCGTCCGGATACACTTTCGGTTGGTATCTGTAATGGCTGTCAGCTATTTATGGAACTTGAGATGATCAATCCTGAGCATGAAATTCACGGAAAAATGCTACACAATACTTCCGGAAAACACGAGTCAAACTTTGTATCTGTAAAAGTTCAGGAAAACAATTCCGTCATGTTATCGACACTAGCGGGAAGTACATTGGGTGTTTGGATCTCACATGGGGAGGGAAAATTCAACCTTCCGTATGCTGAAGAGCAATACAATATCGTTGCAAAATATGCGTATGAGCAATATCCGCATAACCCAAATGGTTCGGACTATAATACAGCAATGGTTTGCGATAAGACAGGGCGCCACTTGGCTACTATGCCACATATTGAGCGTTCGGTATTCCAATGGCATTGGGCAAATTATCCAAAAGGTCGTCAGGACGAAGTTTCTCCTTGGATTGAAGCATTCGTTAATGCGCGCCAATGGATTGACGAGCAAGGCAAATAAAAAAAGAAAAGCTCCTTCATGTATGAAGGAGCTTTTTTTTAGATATCCCTTTTGTATCCTGGTTTGTTCATCATTTGATCTAGGGAGTATTTTCCAGAGCCCATGACCATAAAAAAGATCAGCAAAAAGAATACGACTATAGAAAGCCACAATTCGGAATTCAAATAACTAAACCCGTGGGTGATATTAACAAAAAATACAGCCCCTACCAGTACCGGAAATAGCAGTAGTGAGGCCAAACGGGTTTGAAAACCTAAAATTAGGAACAACCCTCCCACCAAATGGGTAAAAACCACATAGTGAACAGCACCCCATGATGATAAGTGGAAACTACTTTGCTCAATCATATGTTGAACAACATCCCTATCATTTACGAAACTTACACCTTTGGCAAAAATAACGACCCCTAAGGCTATTCTTAGGTAATCAATCCATTGTGGGTGATGAGCATCGCCCCAATGTTCAATTTTGTGTATCAGGTTCATAACATACCTCCTTTTTATAGATGGTTATAGCCCAATAACAGTTGAACAGCAAAAAAGTTGTTCGCATGAGATGATTCACTATCAAAATGTTACGAAGTGAATACATCCCCCCGCCTACATAATACTTCAGATAAGACAAATTGCTGCCAAATCAGGCTTACGCTGTTTTCAAAATCAATCAATCAATCAATCAATCAATCAATCAATCAATCAATCAATCAATCAATCAATCAACGCAACTGTAGGTTAGGAGAAAAAAAGTCGAATAACAAAGTCCCAAAATGCAGTTGTTAGTAGCCCCACAACAATACTAAAACCGATAACCAGATTGACCAGCTTGGTATTCAGATGGTATTGCTCGGCAATGATCCCCGAAGTGACCAAGGTTGGCATAGCTGCTTCGAATATACTGATCCGTGCAACAGCTCCCTTCACACCAAGTAGTAATGCAAATAGTAATACCAATGCTGGGGCAAGAATCAATTTATAACTCATCGCTGTACTGATCTGCGAAATCTGTTGTCGCCAACCATCAAACTTCAACTGTAAACCAATAGAAAATAAGGCCAAGGGCCCAACGGTGGCCACCAATTTATCGAAAAAAGGCTCGGCAACTGAAAGGTCAACAAATTGAGACAGCATTAAGGCTGTTATACAACCGATCAGGGGTGGAAAGCTGACTAACTTTCGAAGCATAAATTTGACATCGATCGTTTCGCCATCCTGGACATTCGCTTTTAGTGCATTGATGATTCCGGCAGTAGAAAGTAGAATAAATGTAGTTTGGTCGCAAATAATTGCAATCGGCAACTGGGCTTCACCAAAATAAGCTATGATCAATGGAAAGCCTATAAAGGAGGTATTGCTATAACCTGCGGCCAATTCCAAGCTACTGCGGGAGCGCTGCTTATAATTTTTACGCCGACAGTATACTTCCATAAATAACCAACTGCCTGCCCAAACGAGGATCGCGGAAAACACGGGAAACAGCAATTGTGATGACCATACGATCTTCGGAATATATTTGAAAGACACCGCCGGCAGAGCAAAATAAAGAATCCAGGTATTGATCCCTTTATGTGCTTCGGAATGAATTAAATTTGTTCGCCTTAATAACATCCCCGCTGCGATGCAAAATGCAATCATTATAAAATTAATCATGTTTTCTTATCATTTTATACGACACAAAGGTGCGATAGTAGAGCAGGCAATAACATGTACAAATACATTATTTTTATGTACATTTAAAGATATATATCAGGAGAGCAATGCGCAAAAAACAGTTTGAACCTTTACGGATCAGTGAATTTATTGAGGATAGTTTTCATTTGCCTCCACACGAGCAAAATTATTATGAGCTTGTTTATATTCGTTCGGGCAAAGGAACCCATGTGATCAACAAATTTGAACTGAATTATGAACCTGGCGATGTGTTCTTAATTAGTCCGGCAGACAAGCATTATTTTAACATTGAAGAAAAGACCCATTTTTTGTTTATTTTATTTACAGACACCTACTTCCTGCAGAATAAACGTAATCTAAAGCGCTATGCCTGGATTATGGAGCTAATGAACGATAAAGGATTAAAGGAACGCAAACTGTATATGGAGGAGCACCATCGCCTGATTTATTCACATATCCTGGAAGCTGTCCGACTATATAGTAATACCACTGTCAACGAGCGTTCTGATTGGCTATTTGACCAACTCGTTGCGATCTTTGGGCTCTACAAAGAAATATCAGAAACACAACGCTTACCCCAGCAGCATGAACTATATGTAGACCGATCGATTTCGGCTTATATTCATCGCTATATTTTTTCGCCCGAAAAACTTCAGGTCAGCCTGCTGGCTCAGAAATTTAATATTGCTCCATCCTATTTTGGAATCTACTTTAAGAAGAACTTCGGCACCAGTTTAAGAGCCTATATCAACAGCTACCGGATTGAACTCATCGAGAACAGACTTAAATCCAAAGATTATACCTTGAAACAAATTGCTGCAGAACTCGGATTTACCGACGAGAGTCATCTTTCCCATTTCTACAAACGCGCCAAGGGATTCAGCCCGTTATATTTCCGAACCCATCTGACTAAATAATAAGCGCTCCCGATAATCCATTATGTATACTCGTCAGAAAAAGTCAATTGATAAACTAATTTTTGGGTGGAATGACACTATAAAATTTCAGGCCCTCCGCTTCAAACTTTTTGTATAACACAAGCAGCACATCGTTTTTAAGCGACGAGGCATTGGCTGCGGCGTTTACCCAGCAGTAAACACTCAGGTAGATCATCTCGGCACTGATATCCTGTATGCTGATCCCGCTATCTCTATCCTGTATATAATGTGGGCTGGACATCATCGCATCTTTAATCCATTCTTTCGCTTTGTCCAGATCGGCCTGTCGATCGATATGGAGTACAAAGCTTGTTTTGCTGTATTCCTGTGATAAAGTCCAATTGACGACTCTTCCAGAGAGTAAATCGCCATTTGGAATGATAACATCGGCACCATCTGCAGTTTTTAGGACACTGGCGCGTATACCGATTTCTTTGACCCGCCCTTTTTTGTCGGCAAGTTCAATTTGGTCACCCACCCGAAATGGCTTGTCAAAAACCAGAATAATGCCCGATACAAAATTATTGATGATATTCTGCATGCCCAGACCGATACCAACACTCAGTGCTCCGATGACAACGGTAAGTTTATCCAAACTCATTCCCAGGGCAGAGATTGCCATAAAAAAACCAATCAGAATAATCGCCAATCGAAAAAGCGGAAATAGGGTCATCTTCTGATTATAGACCTGGCTAAGCTGACCGTCTTCACCGCCGAGAACAATCAAACTGATATTTTTTTGAAACCAGTTGGCCACGAGAAGCAGTAAAACAGCCACAACAAGGTTGCCAAGTGTAAAAGATATGCTTCCAATGCTACGCACTTTGCCAAAAAAGACTTCGCTCGCTGCCAATAATGTTTCTATAAATTGTAAGTTGTTTGCCAACACAATAATGGCCAAAAGCACACAGACGATCCGAAGAATTTCGGTGATGATAGCCAATGTACGCTGTTCGTTAAAACGCATCCAGAACCCCGCAGTCAGTCGATCTTTTTTAAACTGATTACGTACATCTGCCTTAATCATGTCGGCAAAATACTGTAGTGTAAAAGATTGGACTAAACCAACGGCACAGGCAATACTAAAGCTCCGCGAGTGCTCAACATGGCCAATCACATTCAAGGTAATTGCCGTGATATTGAGGATAGCGAAAACGACATAAATAAAATTGCTGATATACCCCGGACTATCTGCATTTTTGATTCGTCGCTTTGTGTAGCTAACAAGTCCCAGTGCAATCAGATTAAAGGCGATACAAACGATCCTTAAAAAGAGGTCATCGCTTACGATCATATTGACAAATACATCCAGGAGATAGAATACAATGAGGATAATGGCAATTTTACGCTGTAACCCGCTCATGCGATGCCTTAGCAAAAACATGAAGATTAACATAATGACCAATTGGGAAGCCTGCAGAATGAAACTTGGTGTAAAGAAGTTTACAAAAGGCAACAGTGTCAAGAGAAAAATAATTGTTTTTCCAACGATAGCATCAATCGCAAGTTTATGTTCAGGATCATTCTGTCGAAGGATATAGGACACCCGCACAATCCAGTAGCAATAGCCCAATCCCAATACAATCAATAGGATACGGCTCGCCCAATCGGTCCGATTAACATATTTGTCTATCGCTGTATTGTTACTATAATTACTCCGTATATTGTTTAAAATTACATCCTTTGAAATCGCCGCCGTATTTGCTTTCCAGATCGAACTTTTGCTCGATGTAGAATCGACCTTTTTACTTACATTTTTCACTTCATGCACAGCATCCAGACGCAGCAAATGGCGTTGGTTCTTGGCGATGAGTTCATCTATCGTACGGTTGATTGCCTCAAGAGAATCCATTTTTGCCGACAGCTTGAGCTGAGCATTATCAAGGTATTGGTACGCTCGACTATGATTACTGGTACTAATATCATAACGGTTGACCAAATTCCTGATCTGATCCTGGGTAATATTAAGACTGTTTGAATAATTACTGATACTGCCCTTAATAGACTTCAGCTGCCTAATTTCTTCGTGAATACTATTTTTAATTGCAGCAATGCTGTCTTTGGCCGATCCTGTATTGGTCGCAGTATACGTATTGGATTTCTCATTCAGTTGTGCAACGAAATCCGCCATTGAACCTGTTCGAATATTAGCAAGAAAAGTCAAATTGACCTTCTTCAGGTCATTGCGTAAGGAGTCATTGCCAACGCGTGTGGAATCCACAGCTGACCTTTTATTGAAGCCAACATGTGCCGCGGTTCGATCGTTACTCTGATTTCTTCTAACCTGAACTGAATCCTGTGCAAACACATGCAACTGAAAAGCCAAGAGACTTAAGACAAAAATAAAACGCTTAACAATGCCCAATTTCATACTTCTAATTTTGTTGATTTCCTTACCTGACAATGTGTAGCCAAATGCGATGAACACTACATCTTGCAAAGAAAGGACCAAAGGTATTTCTTCGACAAAAATAACTTATCTCCCGTTAAAATCGAATAGCATCCGATAGTTTTAGTTCTTCCAGTCGTTTTACTTTATCATCACGATAAAATAAATTCATCGTCTCAAAAGGAATTAATTTCAAGTCTTTGTTGACGATATGGACACATGATTTTTTGACAGCACGAACGTCAAAATCGTAGGCATCCATAAAATTCATAATGATAATTCGGAAAAGATTGTCGTAATCAAGATCAGGTGCGCAGACTTCGGGTAAACAGCAAAGCAACTGGTTTACTTTTGGCTTTACCTTATCCACAGAAATTCCCGTGCTAAATATATCCAGCAATTGCATCTGAACACCTTTGTCCTGTTCATATACAATGGTGTTGCGCGATTGGCTATTTAACAAAATAGCAGGATCAATATGTCGGGTCAAAGGTATACGCTCCGCTCCTATTTTCAGTATATAGCCCATCGCCAAAGCATCAGGATTACAAGGAACAGGAATAATATCATGTGGGTCCAATAGTGGATATTGATTCAGGATTTCCTGACGTACCTCCGTTAATGTCATTTTATGTTGCTGTGCATCGGCCGCATTTCGACCGGCAATTTCCACCGGTTGAAAGGTTACCCCCCGTACACATCGCTGTTGTAAGGCGTAATCCAATATTTCACCTATTTCATCATCGTTGGTTCCTTTTTCCAGGACAACGACCAAGGTTGTACTTAGATTGAGTGCATTTAATTTGTCTATGGCCTTTTTACGGATATCCGTAAGATCTTTGCCCCGGAATTTTTCAAGCACCGATGGGCGAAAGGAATCGAACTGGAGATAGATTTCAAATTCAGGCGCATAAGTCGCGAGTTGCTCAGCAAAACCAGGATCATTTGCAATTCTGATCCCATTCGTATTGAGCATGAGATGCTTAATAGGCTTTGTTTTCGCAATGTCTAAAATCTTAAAAAAATCAGGATGTATGGTTGGCTCTCCACCGCTGATCTGAACCACATCCGGTTCACCTTCACTTTCGACGATTTTGTCAAACATCCGTTCAATTTCTTCCAGCGAGCGATGTCGTCCATAATGGGGCGAGGACATGGCATAACAGGTTGGACAGGTCAAATTACAGCGGTCGGTCACTTCGATGATAGAAAGGCAACTGTGCTGTTCATGATCGACGCATAAGCCACAATCATAAGGACAGCCATAATGTACTTCATTATCAAATTTCAAAGGTGTTTCTGAGGCTTTATTATAATTCCGAATATTCTTATAATAGTCAACATCAGTTGCAATCAGTGTTTTAAAAAAGCCATGATCAGGACAGTTTTTTGTCATAAATACCTGTTCATCCTCGATAATAATCTTGGCACCAACACGCGAAAGGCATGTTGGACATAGGCTGATGGTGTAATCGTAATATGTATAGTTTCTAACTGGCATAAAGCTGATCTCTAGTTCATAAAGGTAAGTCCACAGGCAAGTCCCCCTGCCAACATTGCTCCAATTCCGCCCAACAATACTTTAAGCCAGGGATTGACATTGAATTTTGATTCTTTATTTCCAGCTTTAATAATCGAGCCGATAATAATAACCAAAAGTGCAATACCGATCACAATAGCACCTATAGTAAGTAGAAAAAGTCCCAACATCGCAGTACTTTCCGATCCAAATGACCCCTCAAGCAAATACATAATTTCTATTTTTTGATTAAACGTTCATTTTTTAATAAATAAATATAATAAATTATCACCACGATGCAGGTAATTTGTATGGTACTTAGCCCCAAAAGTATAATTGCCCGTGGCTTAATAAAGTCCAATAGGAAACGAAAACTAAAATAACTAAGCATAAAAAGCTGAAACAACACACCATTTCGATAATTGTATCGTCGTTTAAAAAGTTGGAGTCCTACAAATAAGAGTAGTAAAAATGCGATTTCATACAGCGCTACCGGATGCCGTTTATAGGGATCCCCCAGATACATCCCCAATGGAGACGTTGTGGGTAAACCATAGGTCTGCTCGAATACCCCCGTATAAAAACAACCTACCCTACCAATGGAAATTGCACTAATCAAGGGAAAGACCATCCGATCACCGGTACTTTCTTTTTTACCCATGATCTTTTTCATCCCTTCCACGGCAACCAAACCTCCTGCCAAGCCACCGATTATCGTATTGTTCACCCAGATGTAAGCCCATTTATGTGTCGCATTGAGCAATTCAGCCGGGCGTTCGAGAGAACCGATGACATGTGAGCCGATTAAAGCCCCTAGACCGGCAGCAATAACAATAAGAAGGGAATTGGTATGCCCTAAACTTTCCTGATCCTTCCATTTGAGCAGCTGATAATAACGCATACCAATAAACATCCCCAATCCTTCCATAAAAGGATGTAGGAGAAGTGTTTTCCCAAACAAATCTATCGTAACCGGAAATTCAATCGCCATAAGCATAAACAAGTATACGAAAGACGATCAAGAAAATGATAAACAAAAGTTTCTGCACATAGGACAAAACTCTTAAAACCAAAAAGCCAGTCTGAAGAACAGACTGGCTTTTAAATAAATATTTTAAAAACGGGAGCTTATAGCTGATTGCTATACACAAATCGGATTTCCTCACGTAGATTATAACGCGAGGCCATCACTTCGCCATAAGCGCCTGCGGAACGAATGGCAATTAAGTCACCACGTTTTGAAACGGGAAGTGGTACTTCCTTACCAAAGCAGTCGGACGATTCACAGATTGGCCCAACCACATCGTAGTTAATGGCTTCGGCGCTGTCTGTCGCGCTGATATTTTCAATTTTATGATAGGCCTGATACAAGGCCGGGCGCATTAATTCAGTCATTCCAGCATCCAATACCAAGAAGTTTTTCTTGACACCATTTTTGACATACAACACGCGGCTAACAAGGCTTCCGCATTGTGCGACCAAAGCCCGCCCCAATTCAAAGTGCACTTCTTGCTGTGCTGTGCGCTCCAGGAAGCGGTCGAAAATATCAAAATAGGCTTCAAAATCAGGAATTGTATTTCCATCAGGATTTTTATAATCAATCCCCAATCCGCCACCGACATTCAATACACGGATTTGTGTACCGCGTTCTTCAAACCAGTTTTTCCATTCATTGACCTTCACGCACAGGCTTTTGAATACGGTCATATCCGTAATCTGTGAACCTACGTGAAAATGAAGACCAACCAATTCAATAGATTCACATTTTTTAAGCACGGCTGCACATTTTTCCAAATCGGCATTGGGCACACCAAATTTGTTTTCATCAAGCCCTGTTGTAATATAATGATGGGTGTGTGCATCCACATTTGGGTTGATCCGTAAAGCCACATTTGCTTTTACACCTTTCTTTGAGGCAAGCTCATTGATGACCTCAAGCTCCTGAATGGATTCCACATTAAAAGCAAAAATATTTTGATCGAGCGCATAATTGATTTCCTTATCAGATTTACCAACTCCCGCAAAAGTGACTTTCTTGGAATCAAAGCCACATTCAATGGCTTTCTTTACCTCATTGCCACTCACACAATCCGCACCAAAGCCGATCTCTTGAATCGCCTTCAATAACTCGTCATTAAAATTGGCCTTTAATGCATAGTGAACATGAAATCCCCGTTTGTGGGACGCAGCATGCGCAGCCTCCAGGGTCTTGTTTAACACATTCAGATCATAATAATAAAACGGCGTTTCTTTCTCTGCAAACTTCGCCGCGATACCTGTATTTATCATATAAAAACCTACTTCTTAAAATAAACGATTGTGCAATGAACGTAATGCTTCTGTTTTATGATCTGAATTCAATAGAATCGACACGTTAAAGTCTGAACCACCGTAAGAAATCATACGAACTGGAAGGTGTTTTACAGCGTCAAGTACGCGAGCAGCATAACCATGGCTATTCAAACCGAAATCGCCTACAACGCATACAATTGTCTGATCACCATCTACTGTTACAGAACCAAAATCCTCCACTTCTTTGATAATATCAGCCAAATTGGTTGTATCATCAATGGTCAACGATACCGCCACTTCCGAAGTTGTGATCATATCGATTGGTGTTTTATAACGTTCGAATATTTCAAAAACACGACGTAGGAAACCATAGGCAAGTAGCATACGCGATGAGTGGATGTGAATTGCCGTGATACCGTCTTTCGCGGCAATGGCGCGAATACAACCTTTCTGAGCACCGTCCTTACTGATCAAAGTCCCTTTTGCATTGGGCTCCATCGTATTCAATAACCGAACCGGAACGTTATATTTTTGCGCTGGGAATACCGATTGTGGATGTAAAATTTTAGCACCAAAATAAGCCAGCTCCGCAGCTTCATCAAAGCTTAGATGTGCAATCGGTGTTGTTCCTTTGACAACACGAGGATCATTATTGTGCATCCCATCGATGTCCGTCCAGATCTGAACTTCCTCCGCACGGATTGCTGCGCCGATCAATGAAGCCGTATAATCTGAACCACCACGGCGCAAATTATCGATTTCACCAAATGAATTTCGGCAAATAAAACCTTGTGTGATAAATAACGTATTTTCTGGGCTCTGTGCCAAAATATGACTTAGTTTTTCGCCAATGTATTCCACCATAGGCTCATTATCCTCATCAATTTTCATAAAATCCAGGGCTGGTAACAACACAGATTTTATACCGATTTCGTTCAAATAGAAATGCCATAAAGCAGTAGACATCAATTCACCTTGCGCCAGAATAACTTTTTCTTCAATAGGTGTAAATAATTCATTGGCTAAAGTAGAAATCAGATTAAAATGGTAATCGATCAATTCTTTACCATTTTTATAACCTTGTTCAGTGCTGAAAAGTTCTTTAATAAGGTCTTCGTACTTATCCTTATGCTTCTTGACCAAATCTTTAGCTTCGTCCTTCTTACCTGCTGTGTAAGCTTGACCTATTTCAACCAAAGCATTTGTCGTTCCAGCAACTGCGGACAATACGACGATCTGACGTTCAGCAGGGTTTACAATATCCAACAACCCTTTGATACGTGCTGCACTTCCCACGGAAGTACCACCAAATTTTAAAACTTTCATACTGAAGTTACAATTATTAAATTTCTGTGTGCCAATATAGGCAATTCATGAATTTATATTAAAAAAAATGCGGCACAAAATCATGAAAGTTTTGTGCCGCATATCTTATATGTTATGCGGAAGAATTACTTCTTCAAGTTTTCGATCAGTAGACCGGCCAATTCTTCGCCGATTCTTTCTTGAGCTTCATTGGTCGCCGCCCCAATATGTGGCGTCAACGAAATTTTTGGATGTTTTAAGATCTCTTCGCGTGGAGTAGGTTCATTATCGAATACATCTAAACCGGCGAATGCAACTTTACCCGAATCCAATGCTTTCACTAATTCCAATTCATCAATAACGCCGCCTCTCGAGGCATTAACTAAGCCAACACCATCTTTCAATAATGGGAACTCTGCAGCTCCGATAGCTGGTTTATCCAAAAATGGAACGTGTAAAGAGATAAAATCTGAAACTTTAAATAAGTTGTCCATCTCCACTTGTTGAATAGGTACCTCAACTTGGATACCACCTGAAAGTGTTATGGTCAATGTTTTTGGTCCTTCGAACAAATCCGTGTAAACCACATCCATCCCCAGACCAATGGCGATTTTGGCAACTTCGCGACCGATACGACCAAATCCAACGATACCGATCGTTTTACCACGAAGCTCAGTACCAGCACCATAAGCTTTTTTAAGGGCGCCAAATTTTGTATTGCCCTCAACAGGCATTTTTCTATTAGAATCGTATAAGAAACGTACACCATTCAATAGGTGAGCAAAAACCAGCTCAGCAACTGATAAAGAAGATGCTGCAGGGGTATTGACAACAGCAATCCCTTTTGAACGGGCGTAGTCTACATCAATATTATCCATGCCTACTCCACCACGGCCGATAACTTTCAAGTTAGGGCAGCCATCAATCAGGGCCTGACGTACTTTAGTTGCACTACGTACCGTGATTGCATCATAAGCAAGGAGCTTTTCTGGAAGCTCTTCTTGCGGAATATGAGTTGTATCTACACTATGACCTGCATCTTCCAGCATTTTCTTTCCTAGTGGATCGATACCGTCATTCGCTAATATTTTCATCTTTATAATTCGTTTTTAAAGGTATCAGTGCCGTTCAACTCATCGGAAGATCCAACCAGGTGAATACAATACGACCTCTATAATTCTTAATCTAACTAATTATCTGTTTGTCAACTGCTAAATTTCAGCAACATGCACACTGCCTTATGCCGTATGCGTGTCCTCAAATTCTTTCATTGCATCAATCAACGCATTTACGCTGCTTAATGGTAAAGCATTGTAAATCGAAGCTCTAAATCCACCTACAGAACGGTGACCTTTGATTCCGATCAAATTACGCTCTTTTGCCAAAGCCAAAAATTCAGCTTCCAACTCTGGTGTATCCATTACAAAAGTAACATTCATGCGTGAACGATCTTCAACAGCTGCAGTACCTTTGAACAATGGGTTACGGTCGATTTCATCGTATAAAGCACGTGCTTTGATGATATTCTCTTGCTCCAATACAGAAACACCGCCCTTTGCTTTTAACCAACGAAGGTTTAACATCGAAACAAAGATCGAATATACCGGTGGAGTATTGTACATTGAACCACCATTGATATGCAATTGATAATCCAACATCGACGGAAGAACACGTCCTGATTTACCTAAGATATCATCTTTAACAATCACGAGTGTAACACCTGCAGGGCCCATATTTTTTTGAGCACCAGCATAGATCAAATCATAGTCAGCAACATTGATCTCACGTGAGAAAATATCAGAAGACATATCAACAACCACTGGCAATGCCGTTTCAGGTTTATCAAAAACCTCAGTACCGTAAATGGTATTGTTAGCTGTATAATGAAAATATGCAGCATCTGTTGGGATGGCATATCCCTTAGGGATGTAGGAATAATTTTTATCAATCGACGAAGCTACAACATCTACTGTACCGAATTTTTTAGCTTCTTTTAATGCTTTTGTAGCCCAGACACCAGTATCCAAATAAGCAGCTTTACCTCCTTCAGGTAAAAGATTCAACGGCGCCATTGCAAATTGCAAACTAGCCCCTCCTTGAAGGAAAAGAATCGAATATCCCTGAGGTACTGCCAATAACTCGCGTACTAATTGTGTGGCTTCGTCTATCACTGCTTCAAACTCTTTGGAACGGTGAGAGATCTCTAAAATTGATAAACCGGTGTTGTTAAAATCAATTACAGCTTCTGAGGCTTGTTGAAATACTTCCTTTGGCAGAATACATGGACCTGCTCCAAAATTATGTTTCATTGATGTTATAGTTTGTTTGATTGCTATTCTTTAACCCTAGCTAAGCAATCCGTTGTTTAAAAACCAAAGGTAAAATAAAATTATATATTTTTCAACTAATCTGTTTTTTTATTGAAAATTTATAAAATTCTAAATGATTTCAATAAAAAGATCGCACAACAAACACCTAGTTCAATGCAAAAAATATCAAATAAGCAGCACTTTCCACGCCATATCTACCTGATTATCTTGCAAATACTCCTTAGCTTTAAGTTGAAGATGGGTATTACGGGCGGATTGATCGCCAATAAAGGCATTAAGCAATTCGTAAATTTCAGGGAGACTAGTTATATCATCTACCTCATGTGGAGTGGGTAAACGTTCGATCTGAGCCAACTTAATTTTCTCGTTTTCCGTAAAAATATTCGATTCCCTTATAAAAGGAGGAAGCTGATTGTAATCCATAAAAAAGCAGAAATTTTATTCAAATTTCTGCTTAATATCTCAGAAAATAAAATTCTTATATTTTTTCGATAATTCGATCGGCAAATTCACTTGTTTTGACTAATGTAGCATCATCCATTAAATTGTAAAAATCTACGGTCACGGTCTTGGCAATTATGGTTTCGCCCAAGGCCTTAACAATTGCCGCCGCTGCTTCTGTCCATCCAAGGTATTCGAGTAGCATAACACCGCTTAAAATAACCGACGAAGGATTCATGGTATTGGTATTTGCAAAACGAGGTGCTGTGCCGTGAGTAGCTTCAAAAACAGCATGCCCTGTTTTAAAATTGATATTAGCTCCCGGTGCGATCCCTATACCGCCAACCATTGCGGCCAGCGCATCAGAAATATAATCACCGTTCAGATTTAAAGTTGCCACAACGGAAAAATCCCGTGGATTAAGTAAGATCTGCTGTAAAAAATTGTCGGCAATAATATCTTTAATCAAAATTTTACCTGAATCCAAGGCGGCTTTTTGTTCCTGATTAGCAACCTCCGCACCTTTTTCTGCTTTCGTTCGCTCCCATTGTCCCCAGGTATACGTTTTGTCGGCAAATTCCGTTTCAGCAACCTCATACCCCCAAATCTTAAAAGCACCCTCCGTAAATTTCATGATATTTCCTTTGTGAACAATCGTCACTGAAGGTAAATTGTGATGAATAGCATGTTCTATTGCCGCACGGACCAGTCTTTTCGACCCTTCCTCAGAAACCAGTTTGACACCGACTCCTGTTGTGGCCGAGAAATTGTAATCAATATCAAGCTCGTCATGCAAGAAATCCTGAAACCTGTTGGCTTCAGCTGTTCCCGCCTGAAACTCTATTCCAGCATAAATATCCTCCGTATTTTCACGAAAAATCACCATATCCACATATTCCGGATGTTTGACTGGTGAAGGTACGCCCACAAACCATTTTGTCGGCCTTTGACATACGTAGAGATCCAAATCCTTACGCAAAGCAACATTCAAAGAACGGATTCCGCCGCCTACTGGCGTGGTTAGTGGCCCTTTAATTCCAACGAGGTATTCTTTTAGTACATTTAGGGTATCTTTTGGTAGCCATTCGCCTGTTTCGTTAAAAGCTTTTTCACCTGCCAGCACCTCCTTCCATGTTATTTTCCGTTTTCCATCATACGCTTTCTCCACCGCTTGATCAAAAACACGCACTGCCGCATGCCAAAGATCAGGACCAATACCGTCGCCGATAATAAAAGGAATTGTTGGAAAATCTGGAACCTGTAAAGTTCCTTCACTTGACATTGTAATCTTATTTGACATAACCTTCAATTTTAACGGACAATTACTATCCCTTATTAAACATATTTCCGATCTCTTTGCTAATTTTTCTAAAGATTGGAGCTGCTTCAACATCTTCATACTCGTCGATGTGTGCATTTTCCACTCTACTAGGAAACACTAAAACAAGATTTTCGTTTGCATAAATACGATCTAATTTCTTTGCTACCCCATCTAGAGAATCACGATAGGAAACTTCTCCATTTCTGGCCGAAACAAAAATAAACATCGCATCTTCTTCCTTAAACGCTTTAAGGCCCTGCAAATTGTCCCAGGCATCGTAATACTCAAAGGTGACAGGAACAGAATTTTTCAGCTCAACAAGATGTTCTTTAATGGCGGCAGCAGAGCGTTCATCAACAACAAATGTTACCGGAACGGATAGCTCCTGCGCCAGTTTAACAACCTTCTCCAGCCAATACTCGAACCCAAATTCTGCCTCGCACATGGGTGGTGCAAAAACGACAATGGATTTATTAGAAATAAAAGGTTTTTTAAAATGACATAACATCACATTAGCCGAGGTTCTGTTTAAGATACTTTCCGTTTTTTCTCCAACAAACTTATCCATAAAATTGGCCGCACTCGGCCAGCCCAAAACAATACAATTGGCAGAAACTTCTTTTGCCGACCGTGCAACCCCGCTAGCAATGTTTAAATCTATTGTGGCACTGATATTAACATTGGTTTCACTACCCGAAGCATACCTGACCATGTTATCCAGGTTCTTCCGTGCTTTGGACATGTTTAATTGAGCCTGCTCATTATCCTTCACAACGGACACGATATTGACTGGATAGGAACATTTCTTACTTTTAATATAGGTTGAAAAATCCAAAATAGGCTCCATATTATCCATGTTAGCGATAGATATCAAGATGTTTTCATCTTTTTCCTTCACCACATCTGTATGTTCTTCGTCCTGTTCACCATCCATAACCACTTTACGCGAGGCATTCCCTGTAACCACTGTAGCGACAATACAGGTAACCAAAATCAACAGAATCGTACCATTAAGCACATTCTCATCGATAATACCGTTCTTATGTCCAACCATGATTACAGCTAGTGTTGCAGCAGCATGAGCACTACTTAAACCAAATATCAGATTGCGCTGACCACGGCTATATTTAAAAACGAGCTGCGTCAACCATGCGGCCACATATTTACCGACGATAGCCACAACGGTCAGTGTTCCAGCAATAATAAGTGCCTGCGGCCCCTTCAAAATCACGCTGACATCGACAATCATCCCCACAGATATCAAGAAGAAAGGAATAAAAATCGCATTGCCGATAAACTCAATTCGGTTCATCAAAGCGGAAGAGTGTGGTATCAGTTTGTTGAGAGCCAGACCGGCAACGAAAGCCCCAATAATAGGCTCAAGGCCGGCAATTTCCGCTAAAAATGCAGCAAAAAACACGACAGAGAGCACGAAGATATAATTGGATGTCTTCTCACTCCCCAAGCGTTCAAAAAACCATTTTGCAATCCTTGGAATAACACCAAACATGATAAACAGGAAAATAGCAAAGGAAATCGTCAGGGTAATCCAAAATTCATTGCCAATATTTCCCTGAGAAACGCCGGTAATCACCGCAAGAATAATCAGCACGGCCGTATCCGTCAGGATTGTTCCACCTATCGTGATCGCAACAGCCTCCATTTTAGAAATACCATAGCTATTTACGATGGGATAAGAAACCAGCGTATGGGTAGCAAACATGCTTGATATCAACAAACTCGGTAAAACACCGTAGCCCAGTAAAAAATGACAAACAGGATAGCCAATACTGATCGGAACAATAAATGTTAAAAAGCCAAAAAGTAAACTCTTATTCTTGGTCTTTTTAAACTCATTCATATCCAACTCCAAACCAGCAATAAACATGATATAGAGCAGGCCTATTGTTGAAAACAGTGTGATAGCCGAGTTTTTTTCCAACCAGTTGAGTCCATGTGGTCCAATAATAACACCAGATATAATCAATCCAATAATACCCGGAACCTTAATCGGTCGCAGTACGATCGGTGATAACAGGATAATAAAAAGTACCAGCGAAAATATAAGTACAGGATTTTGTAAAGGCGCTTCGAAAGCGTGAGAAATATGCTCAAAAGTTTTATTCATAAGTGCTTGTATACTAGCCGTAATATGTATATACTTATTTTTCTATACAGCTCGAAAAATAGTTAACAGCACTAAAAATACGATTTTTTCAAGAAAGCGAAGCCTAAAAGTAGTGTTACTTAAAAGAAATGGCTTTGATCGGACTAATCTTGGTAATTAGCATTGACGGAATAAATAATGAGATCATTCCGATAAACACGACAGCCAAATTGACCAAAATCACATCAGACCATTGAAGTTGAACGGCCACATAGGAGATATAGTAGGTGTTCTCATCCAATTTAAAGAAATGGGTAAAATCCTGAAAAAAGTAAAAACCTAAGCCAATAAGATTACCGATTAATAATCCCAGACCGATGAGGTACAAGGCACTGTACATGAAGACGCGGCGAATTCCGGCATTGTGATACCCCAATGCCTTTAAGATACCGATCATTGAAGTCCGCTCAAGAATGGTGATCAGCAAGGCGGAGATCATATTGATAATAGCAACAACCGTCATCAGTATAAAAATGATTTTGGTGTTCATGTCAAGCAATTCCAGCCACTGAAAAATATCAGGGACCTGATCCTTGATATTGATTGCCTGCATATCGATAGGCAACAGATCTTCAACCTTGTTCGTTGTCTGTTCGAGCTGACTAAAATCTTTAACCCGAATCTCATAGCCCCCTACTTCATGATCATCGAGGTTGCTTAGTTTACGAATGACATTGAGAGACCCGATCACATAAACCTTATCTAATTCTTCGGAGCCTGTATTAAAAATGCCCTTAATGACAAATTTACGTTTACGTATAGGATCCTGCACGAAATACATAATAAAATCGTCACCGACTTTTAGGAGCAGTCGATCTGCGAGATACTTGGACACCAAAATCTGATTATCCGCATTATCCGATTTAAAGTCTATCATGCTCCCTTCCACCAGCATACGCTGAAAGGGCTGCTGATTATACAAGGAATCGATACCTTTGAGAACCACTCCTTCAACTTCATCGTTGACATTAATGATGCCGGCCTTGGTCGCAAAGGAACTGATTGAGTTGACTTGGGGAATCGCTAATATGGACTTACGGACCTCCGGTGTAAGTGTTATGGGTGAATTCTCGTAAGACTTATTCAGGTCGTAACGTAAAACCAATACATCGGCAAAAAAACTCCGTTGCTTACTGATAATCTCTCCCTTAAATCCGCGCAATACCGCAATAGATATGATAATCGCTGCAATAGCAAGAGCAATTGCACCAATAGTCACCCGAACGATCAATTTTGAGAACGTTCTTTTTCCAGAAAATGCGATCCGATTTGCTAAAAAATAAGGAAAATTCAAGCTTTCAATATATTTATGTAACTTCGCAAAGTTATAAAAATTTGTTATTTACAAAACTGAAATGACAAATAATTAGGCGTTTTTCAGTAGGCTATTCAACAAGGAGGCCCCTATACTGGTTTAAAGAGTTTTATAAAAATTACAAGTATTATGCGTATTATTTTCATGGGTACTCCCGATTTTGCTGTAGCTTCACTTGAAGCACTGATTCAGTCTGGCGAACAAGTTGTCGCTGTGGTTACGGTACCGGACAAACCTGCAGGACGTGGACAAAAAATACATGAATCTGCTGTGAAAATATTTGCTACGCAACATAATATCCCAGTTCTTCAACCAGTGAAACTCCGTGATGAGGCATTTTTAGATGAACTGAAAAGTTTTCAGGCGGACCTACAGGTTGTGGTAGCATTCCGCATGCTTCCTGAGATCGTCTGGAATATGCCTAAATTTGGAACAATCAATGTCCACGCCTCACTCCTTCCACAATACCGGGGGGCAGCACCGATAAATCATGCAATCATCAATGGAGAGAAAGAATCGGGCGTAACGACATTTTTACTGCAGCACGAAATCGACACGGGAAACATCTTATTGTCGAAAAAAGTTGCCATCAAAGAAACAGACAATGCGGGTGATCTTCACGATAACCTCATGGTTGCCGGAGCAGAAACTCTCCTGCAAACCATTCAGCAATTAAAGGCTGGAGCCTTGCAGCCCAAACCTCAAGACGTCCTTCTCACAACGGAGCCGCTCAAACATGCGCCAAAAATTTTCAAAGAAGACTGTAAAATAAACTGGGATCAGCCCACTGCACAAGTGTATAACTTCATTCGCGGTTTAAGCCCCTATCCAGCGGCATTTACCCTCTTAAATGATAAGGTCCTAAAAATCTATAGCACAGAAAAAGAACTTGTCAATACAGCTACAATACCGGGAACCATAGAAACTGACAAGAAAAGTTTCTTAAAAATTGCGGCGCAAGACGGCTATATTGTCATTTCTGACCTTCAACTCGAAGGGAAGAAAAGAATGAATGTAGTCGATTTTTTAAAAGGCTATCGATTTTAGCCTTTTTCATCACCACCATCATAATATTGCAGCAGATCACCAGGCTGACAGTCTAGCGCCTTGCATATCGCTTCAAGGGTATCTAATCGCAATGCCTTCGCCTTTTGATTCTTGATGATTGAAAGATTGGAAAGGGTAATTCCGACATTGTCACTCAATTGGTTAAGCGACATTTTTTTCTCTTTCATTATTTTATCCAAGTGAATTAAGATTGGCATAATATAATTTTTATTCTTTTAAATTTATTTAATGTCACTAATAAAACAAAAGATCCATCTTTTTGTTTTATCATAAAATTATCATTTTAAAATAAATTTGAGGAATGCATATTGCATAATAAATCAGCTACCGTCGAGTTAAATTGTCTAGAATAAGAAAAAAAAATTAAACCCTTTAGCACTTTAAATATCAAACAGTTGAATATTACAGCAACAGATAAGAAGAAAAAAAATATTAAAATGGAATAGTTTTTGATGATTAAAAATTGAAACTCAAAAAAACCTAACTCATTAAATATGAGTGGCTAGATAATCAATTTTCCATTAATAATTCAAAAATTTTTCGTATTTTCGCAAACATTTCTTAGAGAGGAGAATTAATAAAAATTAATGAGACAGCTCAAAATTACACAATCTATCACCAATCGTGAGTCACAGTCTTTGGACAAATACTTACACGAAATTGGTAAAGTAGACTTAATTACAGCAGAAGAAGAAGTAGAATTAGCACAGCGTATCCGCGAAGGCGATCAAGTTGCCTTGGAAAAATTGACTAAAACCAACCTTCGTTTCGTAGTATCAGTAGCAAAACAATATCAAAATCAAGGTTTAACCTTAGGTGATTTAATCAATGAAGGTAACCTGGGCTTAATTAAAGCAGCTAAACGTTTTGACGAGACAAAGGGGTTTAAATTCATTTCTTATGCCGTTTGGTGGATTCGCCAATCTATTCTTCAAGCAATTGCTGAACAATCGCGTATCGTACGTCTGCCATTGAACCAAGTCGGTTCATTGAGCAAAATCAGTAAGGCTTTCTCAAAACTAGAACAAGAATACGAACGGGAACCATCTCCAGAAGAATTGGCGGATATCCTTGAAACCACAGTAGACAAGGTTTCGGATACCCTAAGTAACTCTGGCCGTCACGTATCTATGGACGCTCCCTTTGTTCAAGGTGAAGAAAACACACTTTTGGACGTTTTGGAGAACCATGATCCAGACACAGACAGTTCTTTGATTGATGAGTCTCTATCAGAAGAAATCAAACGATCATTGGCAACATTGACAGAAAGAGAACGTGAAATTATCGTACTTTTCTTCGGCTTAGGTTCCAATCACCAATTGTCGTTAGAGGAAATCGGAGAGAAATTCAATTTGACACGTGAACGTGTTCGTCAGATCAAAGATAAAGCTCTTCAGCGTTTGAGACACACTTCAAGAAGCAAAATCTTAAAATCCTATTTGGGTTAACAAGAGATACTTATTAGACATTTTGGCAATCCCAATCAGAAATGGTTGGGATTTTTTTTGTCCATAATTTTTTGTCCAATAGAAAAAGGGTTGCCTACTGAGCAGCCAACCCTTTTTCTATTTTCCAAGATTCCTGTTATTTAGAATCCGGCATCAAGATAAATTCAAAAAGTCGATCTCTTTTCAAATATTTCCCGGCAACGTCCTGCACTGACTTTGAAGTTACCTTCTTCAAATTGTCTATTCTTCGTGTATATCGCGTAAGATCAAGATCATTCTGATATGAACTTGATATGTAATTCAGCCAATAGCCATTTTCACGAAGATTTAACTCATTTTGTCGCTGTTGTTCTGCTAGGAACTTCTCAATATCTCCATTTTCGGGGCCCTGTTCCTGAATCTTTTTCACCTCATCCAATGCCGAAGCAATTAAAGCATCAGCCTTATCTACTGCGGAACCAAAACCAATGGAGAAAGCATAACGCGCTTTTGGCAGCTTACTAAAACTAGCCCGAGCACCCACTCCATAAACACCACCTTCTTTTTCCCGGAGTCTTTCAAGCAATTTGATCGTCAAAACACTCTCCAAGGCTTCCATATTAACATTTTCAGTTTCATTATAGGTATAGTCCCCATAGTAGGCCAATTGCGTACTTGCCTTTTCTTCTTTTCCCTTATGAACAACCACGCGCTCTCCCTTGCTCGGCTCCAGAATATTTAAATCCTTATAGCTCTCCCCTCTTTTAAGGGCCGGCAACGAGGCAAGATAGGTTTCTAAATAAGGCTTGATCTGATTCTCGTCAAATGACCCCACAATTGTAAACACAAAATCCGAAGCATCCGCAAATCGTTCTTTGTAGATTGCCAAAGCACGCTCCCGATCAATTTTATTGATCGTTTCTACGGTTGGGTTTTGCCGACGGACATTGTTGCCATAAAGCACTTCTTTCACTTTATCCGAGAATACATTATTTGGATTGCTCAATCTATTTTCCAAAGATCCTTTTGCCCGGGTCATGGTACTCTGGAAAATATCCTCGTCCAAGCGAGGTTCGGTAAAATAACCATAAATCAATTCAAAAGCATTCTTCAATCCTTCTTTATCTGTGCTACCTGAGATACCTTCGTAGCGTTCAGAAATGTACGGAGAGATGGAAACATCTTTTCCCGAAAGATACTTCGTAAGCTCAACGTTGTTCATTTGTCCAACGCCGCTTGCATCAATTAAAGAGGATGCATTAGAGGCCGAAAAGTAATCTGCATCGTTATAGCCAGATGTTCCACCTGGACTATACGCCATAATCTGTATCTCATCATTTTTAAAGTCCGTAGGCTTTAAGATCACTTTAACACCATTGCTTAAGGTCAATTCTTTCGCTTGAACTGCGTCAATATTTCTTGACGATACAACAGCGCCTTTCACCGGTTCTTTTGAAAGCAAGGGAAGATTGGACACTTTATCTTCATAAGCTGTCACAGGAGTCTCTTCAACTGCTTTTACCCAGCTCATTACGGTAGACTCAGCCGGTAAGTTGGCCTTATCCTTCTCTGGCCCCATAACCAAAACATCGCGGTTCAGATCGGTATAATATTTTTTCACCAAGCCATTTACTTCTGACAGCTTCAACGTTGGCAACAGCTGTTTAGTCAAACGATAGGCGTTTTCATTACTTAAAGCGGGTTCATCATCAATAAAATAATTTAGATAACGGTTGACGTAACTATCCGATTTCTTTTTGTCACGCTCGATAAAAGACATCTCGTTACCTTTTTTCATATCTGCGATGGCACGATCCAACTCCGTCTGTGTAAAACCGTATTTTTGAATACGCTCAAATTCTGTTAGCATCGCCTTAAATCCGGATTCCAACTCGCCCGGTTTTGGGACCACCAGCAATGAAAAAGTATTAAGGTTAGCAACAAAATCGCTGATACTTCCACCTGCCTGCATAAAAGGAGGGTTCGGTTGCTGCATCAATTCAGAAAAACGACCTGCGATCATCTGATTGAAAACACTCTTCAACAGCTCGTTTCTATAATCTCCTACAGTGGAAACTTTTTCTTTTTCACTTTTAATCAAAATCTGCGCGACGGTATAAGGCAGTTCCGGATCTGAAATTGCCAAGAACTGGTTCTTGTTTAACAAATCAACACGATATTTTTTACGCTCCAATGCTTTTTTTGGCATTTTCATATCGGAAAACATAACTTTCACCCTTTCTTCCATTTCCTTAGGATCAATATCGCCAACAATGATTAGAGCCTGTAAATCTGGGCGATACCAGTCTTGGTGGAATTTGCGTATTTCTGTATAAGGAAATGTTTTCAGGATCTGTTCAGTTCCGATAGGCAAACGTTTGGAGTAAAGGGATCCATTGAGCAACATCGGAAAGTATTGATCCTGTAAACGCTGCTGCACTCCTCTTCCACCACGTTTTTCTTCGAGGATAACGCCCCGCTCTTTATCAATTTCTTCGCCATCCAACAAAGCATCCTGAGCCCAGTCGCGCATCACCTGTAAACCATTTTTTAAAAGTTCAGGATCATCAGAAGGAATTGGTAGCTGATAAACTGTCTGATCAAAGCTCGTATAGGCATTCAGATCCGAGCCAAATCGAACTCCTGCCTTTTGCAAGTAGTTAACCAATTCATTCTTTGGAAAATGCTTCAGGCCATTGAAGTTCATATGCTCTAAAAAATGTGCCAAACCAAGCTGTTTTTCATTTTCCAGAATGGAGCCGGCCTTCATGCCCAAATACATGGTGACACGCCCCTTAGGCTCGCTATTTTTACGAATGAAGTATGTAAATCCATTTTTCAGCTTCCCCGTGATGACTTCGTTGTCGAAGGGTAATTTTTGATTCAGGGCCAAACTATCTTGGGATAGAATCGCCCGTGCTTCCGCGGTTAACGTAGTTGGCTTTTTTGCTTCTGCTATATAGAATGTAGCCGGTAACAGAAAAGCTAATGCAAGTGGTTTAATGAATTTCATACAAAAAAATGTCTTTTTTTAGTCAGTTATTTTTGCTAATTGTTATATATTAGGGTAAACGGAACTGGAGATCAATTGTCCCAATAAATAGTAAAATACAGATCAATACTTTTTTCATTATCCAAGGAGGAATCGGGTCCCTCCATTAGGGAACGTCTCTTTGTGTTATTTATAATCTGTAAAAATTCCATCTAAAAATACAGAATAACTTTCGAAAAGAACAACAGTTAATTGTAATTTTGTTGCAAATGGATTTTGAAAACTGGAGTGATATAAAAAAGGAATTCGAACAATTCTTAAAGTTCGAAAGAGGCTTGAGCATTAATTCAATTGATGCTTACTTAAATGATGTATCCAAATTTCAGATCTACTGTGAAGACAATCATTTGGTTTTAAATACCGTAACGAGAAAGAATATACAGGAGTTTTTGGCTTGGTTGCAGGAATTTAATATTTCGCCCTTCACACAATCCAGGTTGATATCTGGCCTTAAGACATTCTTTAGCTTTTTGATGATCGAGCATGAATTCGTCAACAATCCGACCGATCTCCTTCAGGCGCCACGCTTGGCACGCAAGCTGCCCAGCGTTTTGAGCATACAGGAGATCGATCAATTAATCTCGGCAATCGATCTTTCTTCACCCGAAGGTGAACGTAATAAAACGATCATCGAAATCTTATACGGATGTGGTCTCCGTGTTTCCGAACTTGTCACCCTCAAAATATCAAACCTTTTTTTAGATGTAGAATTTATCAAAGTTGAGGGCAAGGGAAGCAAAGAACGCCTAATTCCAATTGGCCAACACGCCATTAAACACCTTCGCATCTACTTAGAAACGGTCAGACCTCATATCAAGATTAAGGCCGGAAATGAAGATATTGTATTCCTCAACAGAAGAGGCGCCGCATTATCGCGGGTTATGATCTTCTTGATCATTAAGGAACTTGCCTCAAAAATCGGGTTACAAAAAACCATCAGCCCACATACTTTTAGACATAGCTTTGCATCACACCTGGTGGAAGGCGGTGCCGACTTAAGAGCTGTACAAGATATGCTCGGTCATGAAAGTATTACCACGACCGAAATATATACACACATCGATAGGGACTACCTTCATTCCATTATTACGCAATATCACCCCAGATCTTAACTATATCGATTCCTCCTGCTTGGACATTCGAATAAGATGTGCCAAATTTTTCAACACACGATCGTGTTTCAAAACGAATGGATTGTTTTTATCCCACACGTATCCCGCTAATATTGCACAAATGCTACGTTTCACCTCCGGGTTTTCGGGTTGATGATAAAATAACTCCTGCAGATTGCCTGTATACCATTCCTGTATATATGTTGTAAAAACTGCAATCCCATCTTTCATATAGTCTTCAAATTCTGACTGCCAATCCACTGTTTCACCCTGGATCTGCCTTAAAGCTAACTTCGCCGCCAAAATACCAGATTCTGTAGCGAAACACACACCGGAAGAAAAAACAGGATCCAGGAATTCGGAACTATTGCCGGTCAAGGCATACCCTGGCCCATACATTTTACTCACCGCGGTAGAATAATTACTCAACTTACGGGGTTCAAAAACAAAAGGGACATCACCAAACCGCTTAACATAGTAATCGGACAGTTGAATAGCCCTATTTAGTGCTGTAGTGGTATCTTCGCCCAGGCTTTCGATGAACGAAGTTGGCCCCACAATTCCAACAGAAGTATTGCCATTGGAAAATGGAATTACCCACAACCAAACCTGCGTTTCCAATATATCAAAAGAAATCAGACTACCTTCTTGCCCTAGCGGTCGATTAACGTCATTGACATGGCTGAATATCGCCGAATGAGGGCTTAAACGTGAGGGTTGGTCCAAATTTAGCATGCGAGGCAAAACGCGACCATAACCCGAACAATCGATCAGAAAGTTTGCCTCTATTTTTGTTTCAACACCTTGGCTATCGCATACCGTAGTGATCGATTTTGCACCATCAAATTGTACGTCAGTTACTTCTGTACCGAAGGAAAGATCTACCCCTTTACGCATAAGCTCATTCGCCATTTCCTGATCAAAATCAGCTCTCGGTATCTGCCAGGTCCAATCCCAACCTTCGGAAAATTTATCTGAAAAATCGAAAATACAGACTTCCTTCCCGCGTATAAACCGCGCTCCAAATTTCTTTTCGAAACCTTGTGCATCCAACGCATCAAACAGCCCAGCTTCATCAAAATGATCCATCACGCGCGGTATTAGACTCTCTCCTACCACGATTCTCGGAAACTGGCTTTTTTCGACAACCTTTACCCTTGCCCCTTGTTTTTGTAAATACCCAGCAGCAACCGAACCGGAAGGTCCCGCCCCGATGATCAAAATGTCAACCTGTTCAACGTTCATTATACGCTTTGATTAAAAGAAAAAAATATTAATTTCGTGCCTGATTAATAATTGCCAAATCTATTCACAAAAAATAAAATAAAAAAAACAATTTCGAGAGTTTTTCAAAATTGCTATCCCATAAATCATGAGCTTACTCACCAACCATTTAGATTTAAAACAGTTTATCCAAATAACCTACGGAAACGAAAAATTGGATATCGATGACGATATTTGGGAAAAAGTAGATGCTAGCCACAATTTTCTTCAGAAATTTGCTGAAAACAAAGTAATTTATGGTGTCAATACCGGTTTTGGCCCCATGGCTCAATATCGGATTAAAGACGAAGACCGCACTAAACTTCAATACAATCTAATTCGCAGCCATGCCTCAGGAACAGGACGACTTCTTGATCCGCTTCAGGTAAAAAGCACGATTTTAGCACGCTTAAATACATTAACCCTCGGTTATTCAGGAGTCCATAAGTCCACCATTGCTTTGATGAAAGAATTGATCAACCGCAATATTTATCCCGTTATTTTTGCACACGGTGGTGTCGGTGCCAGTGGTGATCTCGTACAGCTCGCACATTTGGCCCTCGTATTAATTGGTGAGGGTGAGGTAATGTATAAAAACGAACGAATTCCAACTCAACAAGCTTTTGATGCTGAAGGTCTTGCCCCTATTCAGATTGTTCTACGTGAAGGCTTGGCACTGATCAATGGGACTTCGGTCATGACAGGGATTGGCATACTAAACTGGAACCATGCGCAAAAAGCCTTATCTTGGTCCATCAAAGCAGCCTGTGCAATCAACGAAATCGTTCAAGCTTATGACGATCATTTTTCGGAAGCGTTAAATCAAAGCAAAAAGCATCCTGGACAACAAGCTATTGCCAAAAAGATGCGCAGTCACCTTGCGAGCAGTAAGTTGATTCGAAAACGCGAAGACCACCTCTATACTAGTGAAAATCAAGAAGATATTTTCAAAGACAAAGTACAGGAATATTATTCCGTCCGTTGTGTTCCGCAAATATTGGGTCCGGTTTCGGATACCATTAACAATGTGGGTACCGTGCTTGAGCATGAACTAAATTCAGCCAACGACAATCCCATCGTTGATCTAAACGATCAACATGTGTACCATGGCGGCAATTTTCATGGCGACTATATTTCACTGGAAATGGATAAACTTAAATTGGTTATGACCAAGATGACAATGCTTGCGGAAAGACAATTGAATTATCTACTCAACAGCAAGATCAATGAGATTTTCCCGCCTTTCGTAAATTTAGGCACATTAGGACTAAATTTTGGCATGCAGGGTGTCCAATTTACGGCAACATCCACAACAGCGGAATCCCAAGCGCTAAGCACTTCGCTCTACATCCATAGCATTCCCAACAATAATGACAACCAAGATATTGTCAGCATGGGTACGAATGCAGCAATGTCATGCAGTCAGGTCATCGAAAATTCCTTTGAAGTGCTGGCGATAGAATTTATTACTTTAGCACAGGCAATTGACCATTTAGGTTGTCAGGAAAAATTAGCAAAAGAAACACTATCTTGGTATATGGACCTGCGTAATTTGTTTCCGGCCTTTGCCGAGGATCAAGTGATGTATCCGATTATTAAAAAAGTAAAAGAATACTTAATCAATAAAAATCATGATTAAAAGGCTCACATTCGGCGGATTATTTATACTATCATGCACCTTCGCATCTGCGCAACAATTGGCGCGGGTACAAGAAAAGGGACTTGTCGGATTTATCAATAAAGATGGATTATTTCAGATTACACCTCAATTCAAAAATGCTCAAGATCAATCCGAAGGAAAGATTGCTGTTTATGATGGCAGCAGGTGGGGATTTGTAGATAAAGATGCAAATTATATTATTCAACCTCAATACGTCAATGCCAAATCCTTCAGTCAGGGAATGGCGATGGTGAAATCTGCAAGCGGCTGGCTTTACATTGATTCTCTCGGGCAGGAACTGAAGTCGATCTCTAGCAAGCGGGTTTATGAATTCAATGATGGTGTTGCTTTTTATCGTGATGCGACCAATTTAGTAGGTCTCATCAACAACAAACAAGAGGTTGTGCTTCCACCAACTTATGATGTCATCCGTCCATTTAAGGATGGTTACGCTAAAGTCGCCAAAAATAAAAAATGGGGTGTCATTGACAATCAGGGAAAAGAGGTCGTCGCTCCAAATTATGATGATATCGGCGATTTTAATGTTGGATTGGTGTGGGCAAAAAAACAGAACAACTGGTTTCTCGTATCTGGTCAAAAAGAAGTTGCCCTCCCCGGTATTTCAAAAATTGAAAATATTGAAAACCCCGACTTTGTCCTTGTTCAGCAAGGAAATAAAATCGGTTTTATGGCATCGGATGGCAAATGGGTGATACCTGCAACTTATGATGATGCGCGAAATTTTCAGGAAGGTCTAGCGCCAGTGAAATTAAATGGGAAATGGGGATATATTGATACTACAGGTAAATTGGTCATCCCTACTGCCTATCAGGATGCCCTTTCATTTTCTCCGGAGGGCCTCGCTGCAGTTAAAGACAGTAAATGGGGATTCATCGATAAAAATGCCAAAGTTATCATCCCCTTTCAATATGAGATTACTGCGGCGCTAACGTTTAAGAAACAGGAGAAGGGATTTATCGATGGTTTAGCGCGAGTTAAACTCAATGGCAAATGGGGATTTATTGACACCAAAGGAAACCTTTTAGGAAACAAATGGTTTGATAATGCAGAATTATTTCAAAATTAATATACATATTGTAGGATGAAATGCGCTTTAGTTACAGGTGGATCAAGGGGAATTGGCAGGGCAATTTGTCTTAAACTGGCTCAAGAATTGGGCTATCATGTGTTGATCAACTTTCAGCAGAATGAAACTGCAGCATTAGAAACACTTGCTGCTATAGAAGCAAAGGGCGGTAGTGGTTCGCTTCTAAAATTCGACGTCGCAGATAAATCCGCAGTCGACAAGGCCTTATCTACCTGGGAATCGAGCCATCCCGAAGCTAAGCTTGAAGTTATCGTTAATAACGCCGGGATAGCCAAAGATGGCTTATTCATGTGGATGCCAGCAGAAGATTGGTCCTCGGTAATCAACACAACTGTCAATGGTTTCTATCATGTTACCCAATTTTTTATACAGAAACTGTTACGCCAGCGTTATGGTCGTATCATCAATATGATTTCCGTATCCGGTGTAAAAGGTACAGCTGGTCAAACCAACTATTCGGCGGCCAAAGCGGCTTTGCTAGGTGCAACTAAAGCGCTGGCTCAGGAGGTTGCCAAACGGAATATCACCGTCAATGCTGTGGCACCTGGATTTATTCACAGTGACATGACTGCCGATATGGATGAAAAGGAACTAAAAAAATTGATTCCGGCCAATAGATTTGGGGAACCTGAGGAAGTCGCAGACCTCGTCACCTTTTTAGCTTCTTCAAAAGCAGGCTATATTACGGGGGAAGTAATTAATATAAATGGAGGAATTTATTCGTAAATCTATGGAGCAAAGAGTAGTGATCACGGGGATGGGAATATATTCCTGCTTGGGGACATCATTGGAAGAAGTAAAAGATTCTCTGCAACAAGGGAAATCAGGGATTATCTTCGATGAAGAACGAAAAACTTTTGGATTTCGTTCCGCATTAACCGGTGCCGTTCCACAACCAAATTTAAAACATGAATTGAACCGCCGTCAGCGAATATCCATTGGCGAAGAAACAGAATATGCGTATTTGGCTACGATGGAAGCCTTAAAAAATGCAGCCATTGACGATGCTTTTCTCGATGAACATGAAATTGGGATTCTCTATGGAAATGATTCGGTCTCCAAAGCCATTATTGAAGCTGTTGATATTGTACGGGAGAAAAAGGATACCAGCCTGATAGGTTCTGGAGCGATTTTTAAATCAATGAACTCCACGGTAACCATGAATCTCTCCACGATATTCCGTTTAAAAGGCATTAACATGACGATATCCGCCGCCTGTGCCTCCGGATCCCATTCTCTAGGACTTGGATTCAACCTGATTAAAAGTGGCATGCAAGATATGATTATCTGTGGTGGGGCGCAAGAGATCAATAAATATGCCATGGCCAGTTTTGATGGTTTAGGTGTTTTTGGAGATGATACCCTGCCGGCTACAACAGTATCACGTCCCTTTGACAAAGATCGGTCCGGATTGGTACCTTCTGGCGGCGCCGCTACAATAATTATAGAAAGTTATGAATCCGCGGTACGTAGAGGAGCCCCTATCCTAGCGGAAATTGTAGGTTATGGATTTTCATCCAACGGAGGGCATATTTCTACACCGAATGTCGAAGGACCGGCCTTGGCCATGGAACGCGCAATTAAACAAGCTGGCGTTAAACCCTCCGATATTGCCTACATCAACGCACATGCCACATCCACCCCTGTAGGCGATGCCAATGAAGCACAGGCTATCTTGCAGGTATTCGGTGAAAGCCAACCTTTTGTCAGCTCCACAAAATCGATGACAGGCCATGAATGTTGGATGGCGGGCGCCAGTGAGATCATCTATTCCAACATCATGATGTTAAATGGTTTTATGGCTCCAAACATTAATTTTGAAAATCCGGACGAACATTCAGCCAAATTAAATATCGTTAAACAAACCGTATTTAAAGAATTTGACCTATATTTGTCCAATTCTTTTGGCTTTGGGGGAACTAACTCTGCATTAGTCATTAAAAAAATAAACGATTAACTTATAAAAATGATTTCTGAAAAGATTAACGAAATACTTGTTGATGAGTTTGAAGTGGATGTTGATTTAATCCAACCGAATCTAAATTTAAAAGATACATTAAATTTAGACAGTTTGGATTATGTCGATCTTGTCGTTATCATTGAGTCCAATTTTGGTGTCAAATTGGTTGAAGCCGATTTCACAAATATCCAAACCTTCCAAGACTTTTATGACCTCATCAAACGTAAGACAGCTCATAACTAAGTCAATGTTTACCAATGAGTCAGTGGAAAGGACAATCGAAGGGTAGTGTCTTAGGATATCGAATCTTTGTATTCTGTATTCAAAAGCTAGGAATCCGTACAGCTTATCTGCTGCTGGTATTTGTAGCTTTTTATTATTTCCTGACTTCTTGGAGTAGCAACCGGTCGATCTATTATTACCTAAGATATCGATTAAAATATTCACTTCCTTCAACGCTCATTGGATTTTACCGGAGTTACTTTACTTTCGGTCAAATCCTGATCGATAAAACAGCAATAGCTGCGGGTATGCGCAACAGATTTAGCTATGAATTTGACGGTATTGCGATTTTAAAATCTGCCTTGGAGAAAAAAAATGGTGGTATCCTGTTATCAGCACATATCGGTAACTTTGAAATCGCCTCTTATTTCCTGGAGGACATCAATATCGAGAATCAGATTAATCTGGTTATTTCGGACCGCGAACATCAAGCCATCAAATCATACTTGGCAAAAGTATCGCGTAAATCGACTGTAAAATTCATCGTTATCCAAGAAGACCTCTCCCACGTATTTGCCATCAATGAAGCACTTACAAACAATGAACTAATTGTCTTTACAGGTGATCGTTATCTAGAAGGCACCAAAACTCTTTCGGCAGATTTACTGGGCAAAAACACACAATTTCCAGCCGGCCCATTTTTAATCGCTTCCAGGCTCAAGGTTCCTGTTATTTTTGTCTATGTTATGAAAGAACCTAAGCTCCACTATCATCTCTATGCACGCGAAGTGGAAGTGAAACACCGTGACGCTCAGGGCTTACTGCAAACATATTGTCAGTCGCTAACCTATATGATCAAAAAATATCCAATGCAGTGGTTTAACTTCTACGATTTCTGGAAGGACTATTCCCAATAAACATCCACAGTTCTGTTTACAATATTTATCTGAAGGAACAAAAAAATAACACAGCAGAGGCGCTGTGCTAAAACCGATCAAAAGCAATTTTGCGCTACTTGAAACCTATGATTTTATCTTTTAATTAGTACCTTTGAAGGAACTTTTTTAGACAAATGACAGCTGCCCCATTTCCAATAGTCGATAACATATTTTTACAGAATTTATTACCTCATCGTGCTCCGATGGTTATGATTGACTGCCTCTACGATTTCACCGAAAAGACAGTGGCAGCAGGTTTAACTGTTCAAGAAGATAATATTTTTGTGGAAGATGGTATATTATTGGAAGCAGGTATTATTGAGCACATGGCGCAATCCATTGCTTTACATACTGGATACAGCTTTTATATCAAACAACAAACTGCACCTATAGGTTATCTCGGTACAATAAAAAGTATTTCAATAGATTCCTTCCCTCAGGTCGGAGAAAAATTGCTGACTAAAGCAACGATTCTACAAGAGTTTATGGGGGTTACACTCGTTTCCGTAGAAAGCTTTGTCGGAGATCGACAGATCGCTCAAGCTGAAATAAAAAGTGTAATAGCTTCTTCATGATTATGGCAAAAAATAAACGAACTGAACAAGTCAATCAGATTACTTGGACAAGCCCTTTACGTATACGTTTCAATGAAGTCGATTCGTTGGGGATAGTTTGGCATGGCCATTACATCAGTTATTTTGAAGATGGCCGAGAATCTTTCGGCATGGAACATGGACTGACCTATCTAGATATTCATGGCCATGGTTATACAACACCGATCGTGAAGAGTACCTGCGAACATAAACTCCCATTAAAATATGGTGACAATGCACGTATTGAAACATCCCTATTGGATACCAAAGCAGCAAAGATTATTTATCGTTACCGCATCCTAAATGACAACAATCAGGTTGTCTGCCTAGGTGAAACGATCCAGGTATTTTTAGATTCTTCAGGAAACTTACAATTGTATACTCCGGACTTTTTTCAGCAATGGAAAAATCGGCTTGATTTTGTCAGCAAATGAAAAAGGTATATTTAGGCCCATACAATTGTGTATCCCCCATAGGTAATAATCTGGCAGACACCTGGAATGCCCTTGTTAGCGGCAAATCAGGAATCAAGTTGACCGACTTTGCTGAATTGCATGGAGACGTTTACGCCGCTATTGTTGAAGAAGAACAATTGGATCAGCATTTAAACAAATTGCTGCAGGACACACAGCTCCCCTCCGATGCGGCATTCTCAAAACTAGAAAAGCTCATGATAGCCGCATTAGTACCTCTTGTCAAAGCAGTTGTTATTACACAAGAGACTGAATTAATCGTCTCAACAACCAAGGGCAATATCGCGCAATGCGCAGGCGGAGCAAACGATATTGTTGCTGCAAGCCTTCCCGTACTAGCTCAAAAAATAGCCGATTTTTTTGGTTTTAAACGGCCTCCGATAATCATTAGCAATGCCTGTGTATCGGGTCTGCAGGCCATCTCGACCGCTAAACGACTTATACAGATGGATTATTGTAAAGATGCCATTATCGTTGCTGGAGACCTGGTCAGTGAATTTGTCGTTTCAGGATTTAAGTCTTTTCAGGCCCTAAGTAACACGGTATGTAAACCCTATGACGAGTTTAGACAGGGCTTAAATCTCGGCGAAGCAGCGGCAGCAATTCATGTCACCGGCCAAAAATTAACAGATCAAGAATTCTTTATCGCCGGCGAAGCCTCAATCAACGACGCAAATCACATTTCAGGACCATCACGTACAGGCGAAGGACTGAGACTTAGCATCGCATCTGCATTGGCCGAAGCCAAATTAGAACCAAAATCTGTTGATTTTATTTGTGCACATGGAACAGCCACAATTTACAACGATGAAATGGAAGCTGTGGCCATACATCATTCCGGATTAGCCACTAAACCGATCAATAGCTTAAAAGGGTACTTCGGTCATACCTTGGGAACCGCAGGGCTCATCGAGAGTATTATTTCCTTGGAATGCTTACGAAATAATGTACTACTCCCCAGTTTAGGCTATCAAAAACAAGGTACTTCATTACCTCTAGCGGTTGTCACTGAACTATTGGAACAACCCCAACCACTTATTCGCTGCTTAAAAACAGCATCGGGATTTGCTGGCACAAATACAGCCGTATTATTTGAAAGGGAGTTACGATAAGCATGGAACAACACTATCAAATCAGCAGGCATTGCCGCATCGATACACAGGGCGTATATGTTAATGGTGAACAGATTTCAGCAGCAATATCCTCAGATTTTGCAACTTTTTCAAAAGCATTTTACTATTCACTAGAAACGACTTACCCGAAGTTTTTCAAGATGGATAACCTCAGCAAATTAGCTTGGCTAGGAGCTGAATTGCTATTGAAAGAGGAAAAAACAAAGAATATCGGCATTGTCTTGTCGAATAGGCACAGTAGCCTTGATACCGACTTAAAGCACCTTAATACGATCGCAGACAAGGAGCAGTACTATCCCAGTCCTGCTATATTTGTATATACCCTGCCCAATGTCTGTATGGGTGAAATTGCGATTAGGCATAACTTGCAAACGGAAAATATCTTTTTTGTTTCAGCGCAATTCGACAGTCAACTTGCAGTAAATTACTGCAATTACCTCTTAAATTCCAGCAGAGTGGAAAAGGTACTATGCGGTTGGGTCGATTATATGGAAGGAAACTATAAATTGGTTTTGTATCTTGTGGAAAAAACAGGCATTGTAGCACATAATTTAAATGTCGTAAGACAACTAACACAATAAAGAATGGAAGAGTTGAAATCGGAATTAAAAACGAAAATCATTGAAGCCTTAAACTTAGAAGAAGTCACTGTAGATGAAATTGAAGATCAGGCGCCATTATTTGGAGATGGTCTAGGACTAGACTCTATTGATGCCTTGGAGCTGACTGTTTTATTGGATAAGGATTATGGTATTAAAGTTACTGACCCAAAAATCGGAAAGACTATTTTTCAATCCATTGAAACATTGGCAACCTATATTTCAGAAAATAGAACGAAATAAAACATGAAAAATACTATTGCTGTTACTGGAATGGGCATGATTACCGCCATTGGAAATAATGTCGCGCAAAACTATCATTCTTTGCTCCAGAAACAGCATGGTATCAAACCGCTTCAACATATCTCGGGAAAACATCAACATCACACGCTTGTTGGTGAAGTATCGTTAACGAACGAAGCATTAATTGAAAAATTACGTACTGAGGTACCCGACTATTGTTCCCGAACCAGCCTACTTGCCGCAATTGCTGCAAAAGAAGCCATGTCTCAGGCTGGTATTACAGCAGCAGCTGATATGCCAATTGTTCTGGGAACTTCGGTTGCGGGAATGGATATTTTTGAACAACATTTCCCGCATTTACAACAGAACGACACACTCATACAACGCCGGGATGTTGGGGATTCAAGTGCCTTATTGGCCAAAATATTGGGCAGCAATGGTTATGTGACGGCTATTAGTACAGCATGTTCCTCGGCGGCTAATGCCATTGGCTTTGGGGCTCGACTTTTGCGCTCGGGACGCGCAGATCGCGTGTTAGTGGGCGGATCGGATGCCCTGTCAAAATTTACAATCAATGGCTTTGACAGTTTAATGCTCCTGTCCGACCAACTTAATCGCCCCTTTGACAGCAATAGAAAGGGGTTAAACTTAGGTGAAGGTGCAGGTTTTTTAGTGCTTGAATCTACAAGATCCTTAAAAAACACAAAGAAACCCATATTAGGTTACCTGAACGCGTTCAGCAACGCCAATGATGCTTTTCATCAAACCTCCACTTCGGATAGCGGTGAAGGTGCCTATCTCGCTATGCAAGAGGCTCTAAAAATGGCAGAGTTGATACCGAGCGAAATTGATTATATCAATGCACACGGAACGGCGACCGAAAATAATGATCGAACAGAAGCAACAGCGATACAGCGATTATTTAACGATGCGATACCGCCTTTTAGTTCAACCAAATCATATACTGGACATACATTGGGAGCTTCAGCCGGTATTGAGGCAATATATGCACTACTCGCCATTCAGCATCAACTGGCCTTTGCTAATTTAAGATTTGAAAATACCATGGAACAGCCTGCGTTGCCGCCGCTCGCTGAACACCAACGTATTGACATCCGGCATGTACTCAGCAATTCCTTTGGATTT
>NZ_DKSP01000186.1:0-2441 GCF_002472745.1 Sphingobacterium sp. UBA7253
GTTTAGGACGCAAGTGATAATGCGATAATTAATGTAGTCAACGGAGTTAATGTATCTATTATGAAAACGATAAACTATTTTTTCCAGCGGATTATATTTAGAATCTTTTTGGGTAGATTCAGTTCATTCTATTCACCATTAAGATTCCACAAAACTTAATTGTTTTTAAAAACGGCATTGAGGTCCGATAATTTTATTTTTGTAAATGCTATTAACCAAAGATGCCTTTGGCAAAGATTTTATTTGGGGAGTTTCTACAGCTGCCTACCAGATTGAAGGAGCACATGATTTGCATGGAAAAGGCCCTTCTATCTGGGATATATTCGTCAAAAAAAGAAACCGTATATTTCAAAATCAACATGGTAATGAGGCCTGTGATTTTTACAATCGCTATGTTCAGGACCTGTATTTGATGCAGGGAATGCATATTCCTAATTACAGATTCTCTTTATCATGGAGTCGTATATTTCCTGCTGGTATTGGTGCGGTAAATCAATCTGGATTGGATTTTTATGATCGTTTGATCGATTTATCCCTTGAGTTAGGGATAACACCTTGGCCTACCTTATATCATTGGGATCTTCCACATGCATTGGAAAAGAAAGGTGGCTGGGTAAACCGTGATGTGAAAGATTGGTTTGGAGAATTTGTTTCCAAATGTGTGCAAACCTACGGGGACCGGGTCAAGCATTGGATGGTTCTCAACGAACCTACAGTATTTACTGCTGCAGGTTATTTCTTCGGTGTACATGCACCAGAGAGAAAAGGTTTGGGCAATTTTTTGGCTGCGTCCCATCATGCTGCATTAGCACAAGCTCAAGGCGGCCGAATTATTAAGTCTTTACAGCCTAATAGCGAAGTAGGAACGACTTTTTCTTGCTCCCATGTTGAGCCCTTTACGTCGAAAGACAGAGACATTCTTGCGGCAAAGAAAGCAGATGTATTGCTCAACCGCCTATTTATAGAACCGCTACTAGGAATGGGCTATCCAACACAAGAGATTAAAATACTGGGTAGAATTGAAAAGTATATGCACGCGAATGATGAGCGAGATCTGCAATTTGATATGGACTTTATTGGCGTGCAAAATTATACACGGGAAATTATACGATACGCCATGTTCGTTCCTTATCTTCAAGCAAAGATAGTGTCGGCGAAAGAGCGCAAAGTTGAAATGACCGAAATGAACTGGGAAGTTTACCCAGCCTCCATTTATTATATGCTCAAGAAATTTAGCGCCTACCCTAATATCCCCACTTTAATTGTTACCGAAAATGGTGCTGCATTTCCTGATAAAATTGAAAATGGTTTAGTGCATGACCCCAAAAGATTGAGCTATTTACAGCACGCTTTACAGGAGGTTTACCGTGCAAAACAAGAAGGAATAAATGTCAAAGGGTATTTTGTATGGACATTCATGGACAACTTCGAATGGGCTGAAGGATATCGTCCAAGATTTGGACTAGTTTATGTTGATTTCAACAATCAACAGCGCATCGTCAAATCCTCTGGACATTGGTACGGAGACTTTTTAAAATAAATAAATGGCTTTTCCATCGTTATGAACGATATATCAAATTTGTAATTTTCAATAAAATCAGGCCAAGAAACAATGCGGCGACAATACTAAGTATTGTGACCAATGTATTCCTTCCGTTGTCTGCAAAAAAATAGATGGATAGTCCAGCCAATATACATGGAATACCGATAACAATAAGCTTGACCCAATATATTCGGTCTTCTTCCTCACGGATAATTTTTGTTTCAACTGCGGCTAAAACATCCGGTCTATTCATTCTAAAATATTCGAGAATAATTTCGATTTCGTCTGAACGCAATTCACGAGGACGTACAATCTGCTGCTGCAAGGCAATAAGTAAAATATTTCCATCTCGCTGAACTGAAATAACGGCCGACATTGGAAAGCGCTTTTTATACCCCATAGGGTTCATTGCATATCCTCTGTAGTCACTGTTATCTGGACTTAAACATACAAAATACTCCGAACTCATTGCGAAGATCACATCGGTATGTTCCTGTTTGATTTCTTTCCATATAACGATAGCAGGCTTAATGGCTGCAAGCAATAGACATTGAAAAATAAATATACCAAAAGACAAGCTGAATATCCACGACAAAGAAAATGAAAGGATTAAAAAAGCGATGATAAACGAGAGGACATTTGACCAAAAATCAATTTTCCGCTCGATTAAATAGAAAGTAATGACGCAGATTATTGGCGCAATGCTGGCTTTCCAATCCCAAAATATACTTACAATTCCGAGTATTGAAAACAGTGTATAATTCAACAGTTGAAAATATGCTGACTTCCGCTGAAAATTAGTTCTTTTAATTTCAATGATATTTTCCAATACGTTCTCTAATGAAATAACAAAATCTCTGTCGCTAAGATAGCTCTGATTGCATAAATATAAATATCA
>NZ_DKSP01000186.1:2469-6157 GCF_002472745.1 Sphingobacterium sp. UBA7253
AATAAAAACACGTAAAAATAGAAGTCACCACTATGAATACCTTTCAATTTAAATCCCATAATGTTAAAAAGGGCTTGATCTTTGGATTTGGCTACCTAATTGTTGTATTTATCCTATGCTGTTTAATTTTTGGCGGTATAAATGTGCTAGCTGATGCAGTAAACAACTTTGGTTCGGCAAAGGGTCTTGGTATATTGGTTGCTGTCGTTGTAATCGGTCCCCTAGTCATACTATTGCAATTCATCAATCCCAAGATAGAAATACAAGTTGATAAAAATAACTTATCTATTAAACAACCGAAAAAGGAGGACAAAATTATTCCGTTCGAGGTCATTCATTCCATGGAAATAAATCATTCCTTGGTCAACCAACTTCAACTATTCGACCATAATGGAAAACTACTTACGACTATTCACCCTCAAAACGATATGAATGTAATTTTCTCCATTGCAAATATAATCGCGCAACATGGTGGATTTACACAAAAAAGAGGAACCAAAAAGATCTTTGGTAATCCCGTCGAAACGATCTCATATTTCAGGCAATAACATTGTAGCGCATTCGTTTCGATGAAACCAAAAATACACTATCTACTTCGCGTTGCTTTAACCATCTTCATGGGTTTGTTGTCACGGAAAATATCCGCCATTCCTACCATTACCGGCGATGTACTGTATGCGGTTATGATTTATTGGTTGTCACGTTTTTTATTTACGAGGAAATCGTTATTATTTTCTTTTACGGCGACACTTATATTTTGTTTTGCCATCGAATTTTTACAGCTTGTACAACATCCTTTACTTATATGGATAAGAAACAATCCGCTTTTGCGGCTCGTGTTTGGACAGGGCTTTTTATGGTCGGATCTTGTGGCTTACTGCCTGGGAACCGTCGGAGCTGCATGCATTGATTATCTTAATTATCAAATGTTAAAGACAGACCCTACGTTACGAACTAAATAGACCTACTTCGTGGTTTTGGCCCCCAAATCGATGCCCATCTTTTCATAAGCAAGATCATTGGGCTGCCAAAGCTCTATTTTGTTTCCTTCAATATCCATGATATGAGCAAATTTGCCGTAGTCAAAGGATTCGATCGTATCAAGTACCGTAACGCCCTCCTTCTTCAATTCTTCTATTAAAAGCTCAATATTGGCTACCCGATAATTGATCATAAAATCTTTTTCCGAAGGGCCAAAATAGGAAGTGCTCTCTTTAAAAGGGCTCCATTGCGTAAATCCCTTTTTCGTACTGTCAGCTCCCTGATACCACTCAAATACAGCGCCGTAAGAATTTGTAGCCAGTCCCAAATGATCGGCATACCAAGCTCTTACTTTTTTAGGATCTTTACATTTGAAAAAAATTCCACCTATACCGGTTACTCTTTTCAACTCGGTGGATCGATATGAATGGCTCAAGTTATTAAAAGCATACCCCATTCCAAATGCCAGCAAAATACTTGCAACAAATACGACTCTTTTCATAATTTAATAAGGACAAATCAGTTATTCTGCCTTCTCTCCCGAATTTAATCATTAGTTTTGACAAAACATTTACGGCGCTTCAGAAAACATTCTTATCCTACAACACCAGTACTTAAAACGCATAGCTTTTGTCCTAATTTTTTCTAGATTAAGGTTGTTAAAAAATGAGATTGTATGTATACATTTGACCTACACAAGACTCGAGCAGCCTACCCTAGGAAAAGAGTTTAATAAAGCATCCGCATTAAATAGATAAATTTATGTACAACTTTAAAAATGACTATTCAGAAGGGGCACATCCCCGCATTTTAGATAAGCTTATTGAAACGAATCTGATACAGCAATTAGGCTATGGGGAGGATGACTATTCCAAAGAAGCCAGATCGATTTTGAAGAAAAAGATAGCGAATCAGCAAGCCGTTATCCACTTTTTATCTGGGGGCACACAAACAAATCTTCTTGTCATATCTTTTCTTTTACGTATCCATGAAGCAGTGATCAGTGCAAAAACAGGGCATATATCTGCAAATGAAACTGGTGCTATAGAAGCAACTGGACATAAAGTCATTACCGTTGAAACGTCTGATGGGAAATTGACACCTAACGATATTACTACGGTACTCAGGGAACATGCTTTGGCGCCACATGTGGTAAAACCAAGAATAGTTTATATTTCTAATTCCACTGAAATCGGCACAATATATTCTTCGGCAGAATTGGAAGCGCTATATGTGTGCTGTCAGCAGCAACAACTGTTACTTTATTTGGATGGCGCACGCCTGGGCCATGCTTTGACCGCGGAAAACAACGATTTAACCTTTGCAGCTATTGCTAAGTATACTGACGTTTTCTACATTGGCGGAACAAAAAACGGAGCTCTGCTGGGTGAGGCAGTTGTGTTTAACCGTCCCGAATTAGCCGTAGATTTTGACTATGCGATCAAGCAGAAAGGCGCCTTGCTTGCCAAAGGCAGAGTGCTTTCAATTCAATTTCTAACGCTATTTCAGGATGATTTGTATTTAGAGCTGGCATTGAGAGCTAATTCGCTTGCGATGCGTATGGCGAAGGCTATCAAAGACAAAGGATATTCCTTTCTAACGGAATCAACCACCAATCAGATTTTTCCCATTTTACCTAAATCGCTCATCGAAGCACTGCTTATAAATTATCAATTTTATATATGGAAGGATATCGATTCAGATTATGCAGCGGTTCGTTTGATCACGTCCTGGGCTACGGAAGAGAAACAGGTTACTAACTTTATAAATGATATATTGAATTCCTAGGGATTGTTCCGCCCTAGCCAATAAATCTTATATACACGAAAGCGCCCAATAGGTAATATTTTACGTATTGGGCGCATCTTATAAAATTGAAAAACTAGTCTTTAGGTTCAAGGGCTTTCCATACCCCTGCTGCTACAGCTGCCCCTACTAATGGAGCTACAATAAAGAGCCAAAGCTGCGATAAAGCCTGACAGCCGGCCAGAATCGCTGGCCCAAATGAACGAGCAGGATTAACCGACGTACCTGTTACGGGAATAGCAACCAAATGGATCTAAAGAAGCGTAAAGCCGATTGCAAGCCCAGCCATTGTGCTGTTTCCTACCTTCGAAGTTGTTGCCAGTATCACAAACAGAAAAATGAAGGTTAACACTGCTTCAATCAAAAAGGCGGAAGCAGTACCATACTCGTTTTGATATCCTTTACCCCAACCGTTTGAGCCATACGCCCACTCTCCTGCGGTAAATCCGGCCAATTGCCCGCTTAAAATCTGCTGAAGGACAAATGCCCCCAAAAGTGCACCAATAAACTGAGCAACAATGTAGACAACCGCATCCTTGGCAGACATTCTACCAGCCAATAACACACCAACAGTCACCGCAGGATTGATATGACAGCCTGAAATTCCACCGATCGTGTATGCAAATACCACCACTGAAAGTCCGAAGGCGACAGCAATACCCAAAAGGCCAAGACCAGAAAGCCCAGCTGTGGTATTGGCTCCTGCAATAGCGGCCGCACCGCAACCAAAAAGTACCAAACCAAACGTTCCAATTAGTTCGGCGATAAATTTTGAAGATGTTTTAATTTCCATATGAATCTGTTTATAACTTAGTTAACTCTAATTTAATCATTTTCCTTATAAAATTATACTGCTAAATAAATTATTGTAGAACAATATCCACACCGCTTTAAAACCAAC